>PLEQ01000337.1 GCA_003136475.1 Deltaproteobacteria bacterium | reverse complement strand
GCCCTTTGCCGTGTCATCCAACGCGAACGACCCAGTTGCCAAACGTCGTCGGCATCCAAACAGCCATAGAGATGGAGATGCAACTCGTGTTGTGTGATGGCAGATGACAAGCTCGGACCTCCTTTAGCGATATGGAACTTCTGAAAGATCGATGAAATTTTGCATGATGCTATCCCCGTCGGGACTCATAAACGACTCAGGATGAAATTGAACACCTTCGAGCATGGGAATGGCTCGATGCCGAATCCCCATCACCAGCCCATCCTTTGACCAGGCAGAGATTTCCAAAGTCGCCGGCCAATCATATTGCGCTAAAACCAAGGAATGATAACGCGCTACAGGGGTAGGATTAGGAATGTCTGCAAAGATCCCTAGGCCATCATGCTGAACCAAGGCGAGCTCGCCATGCACGGGCTGGGGGGCCCGTACCACCTGTGCACCAAAAATAGCACCGATCAACTGTAAACCTAGGCAAACGCCCAGTATAGGAATTTTACCTTGAAAGTGTTCAATCAGAGCGTGTGAGATTCCTGTGTGGGAAGGATCACCTGGCCCGGGAGATATCAGCAGATGGGTGGGGCGGTAGGCGATAGCTAGGTCCGGATGAACATCGTTCCTCTTGACCCTGATGTCGCCTCCCCCCAAAGCTCCCATCTGCTGAACGAGATTGAAAGTGAACGAATCGTAGTTGTCGATGATGAGAATGCGTCGCATTTAAACTCCATTCGCGAGGCCTATGGCCCGAAGCTGTGAGCGAGCTTTGTTGAGGGTTTCCTGATATTCGCGTTGAGGTATCGCTTTCCAAGTAATGCCGCCACCAGCCTGCGTATAGGCCTCTTGCCCACGACAGATGATGGGACGAATCATGATATTAAAATCAGCTCGTCCATCGCTCCCCCAATACCCCATAGAACCGGTGTATAACCCACGCGAGCAGGGTTCCAACTCTTGGATAATTTCCATTGTCCGAATTTTTGGCACACCGGTGATGTCNNACGCCCGCATCACTTCTATAAACGTCGCGCCTTCGCGGAGCGTACCCCGTATTTCGGACTCCGTATGAATGATCGATTTGTAAGGCACAATTTGCATATATTGACTCAGCTGCACGGATCCGTAATGACAAATCCGCCCCAGATCATTGCGTGACAGATCTACCAACATCGCATGCTCCGAGCGTTCTTTCGGATCCTCTAACAGTTCCTCTATAAACCGCTTGGTCTCGGCTTCGTCACCGCACCGTCGCGTGCCAGCGATCGGACGGGTCAGAATCATCCGGCCGTCCAGTTTAAAGAGGCGCTCGGGAGAACCACTTAAAATCGTACTGCCCTCCCATTCGAAAAAACCCGCAAACGGTACGGGACTCAAAGCCGATAAGGTCTTATAAATCGCCAAAGGCTCGACATGATTTGCAAGTGTAAACCGCTGGGAGAGATTGACTTGGTAACTATGACCGTCACGAATGTACTCTTGAATTTTTGCAATAGCCGCAAGATAGTCCGCTCGCAAAAAATTGGTTTTGATCCTGGTAAAATCGAGAACGCTCGTCGCACCTTGAGGAACACCAGGCAGCGATACCTGTTGGGCAAGAGCAAAGTAATACCGTAATTCAGAAATTCTTCCTTCCGAAGACACGAAGTAGACGACTCTATCGACGAGATCAAAAATATAAAACGTGTTTGTGAAGTAGAAAAATAAATCATAAGTATCCGGTGCGCTTGAATGAGTTGCAATGCGCTCAAGATAGCGCACCGCTTCATAGGCTACGCAACCGACATAGCCACCCAAAAATGGCAGATCCAAGGCAGCTTCCTGACAAGTCTGTGACTCTGCCATAAGCTCCGAAAGTTTGGCACAAGCAGGACCGTAAAATTCCTTATCATCAATCCAATACCGATCATCTTTGGCCTTGAATCGACGCGACGCAGAGTGACCGAGCAGGGCCCAGCGGTTCCCGCTCGTCGCCAAGGTACTTTCGAGCAGATAACGTGAGCCTTTAGGCAGAACACTCAGGACAGCTTGGGGTGAATTGTAAAAATCAGCTTTTTCAATCTGTATCGTCACGACTCAAGGCTTTCCTTAATTGAGGTCTGCGTAGTTAAGCTCACTCTGTCCTCGTCATCACCATGCCGTAGGTCGAGCTTGCGAGGCCATTAGACGTTCAGGTGATCTCAACGCAGCAAATGCCGGTAAATCTGACAGTTGGCCGATGAGGCTTCATATTTAATAATCAGGAGCTTTAGACAAAATTTTCAAAGAAAGCTATACATTTTTTCACTGCTTCCTGCATGAGCTTAAGACAGCGTTTTGGTTAATTTTATGTTTTGTATCTTTCTCTTTCTCAATGGAACGTTCTATCAAAAGGAGGAGCAGAACTGCCGACCTTCTTCTCCTCTAGCTGCAACTACAGAATTTAATGCGAATATTCCCTAATCCACTAAATCCATCTCTTGCAAGACTTAATAAATTTCAGAAAATGTCGAGAACATGCAAGAGACATTGCAAAAATACAAGCATAGAAACTCACCAAGAGAATCCACCCATGAGTTTAAAGAGAGTGTTTCTTTGTGCAGCTTTTCTTTTGGTGCCAGCTTGTTTCAAGCGAAACTCTGACACCCCTACTACAGAAGCGGAAAAAACCATCTATATGATGGGCCAGATGCAGGGCGACAGTCTTTTGAATCTGAATTTCGATGATCACGAACTTGACTTGTTCTTTGCTGGTGTCAAGAAGCGCATCAAGGCAATAAAAGAGAAGCAGGACAAAAATACGAGCAGCTCATCTGATGACGAGAACGAGCTCCGATATCAGGACTATCAAATGCACATTCAGAACTTCATTTCCGAACGTATCGCTGAATCAGCACTCCTAGAAAAGCACAAGAACCAGAAATTTGTCGAAAGTTTTATGAGTTCCGGTGCCACAAAACTTCCTTCGGGCCTGGCCTACAAAATCAAATCCCAAGGCGACCAAAACCGGATAAAAGGCGATGATGCACAGGTCGAGCTACACCTGCACACCACTCTACGCACGGGTGCAGTCGTGCAATCCACTATCGATCAAGGTACCAAACAAACTTTTCACATGTATGAACTCCTGCCTGGACTGGTGGAAGGAGTCAATTTAATTGGCCAAGACGGTGAAATAGAGCTCATGCTCCCGCCTGAACTAGCCTATGGGCAAGGTGGTGTGGCTGCTCTTGTTCCAGGAGGGGCCTACATTTTAGCCTACGTTAAACTTTTTAAAATCAGCAACACGAAGGAATAGTTTCTGTACATACAAAGATTCATTTTTGCTATCCTAATTTTCAATGCTAGCGAAGTGTACGCGCAATATTCATTTTCTGGCTTTTTTAAGTCCACTACTGAATTCTTCTTTGGCGATGAGGAAAGAAAAGCCAAAGCTGCTGAAGAAGCGCGGCTAGAAAATGAGCGAAAAGCCAAAGCTGCAACAGAAGCACGGCTAGAAAGTGAGCGTAAAGCTAAAGCGGCAGCAGAAGAAGCCCGTCTTGCGGAAGAAAAGAAGATCAAAGCTACTCAGGAAGCTCAACTCCAAAGCTTGAGCACTTGCCGGGCGAATTATCAGATGCAAGTTGAACGCACTGCAGTAGCTATCGAGCGTCAAATGCAAGTTCGGAATTCCTGCATATGGGAAAAAAAAGCAAATCTTCACGCCTTAATCGACAAAATACGAGAGGACCTACGTACGATCGACATGAAGCTTCAATACAAGTCCCTGTTTACGCAACTCTGGAACACTGCCAAAGATTACTTTGAGATCCAAACTCTTCTGTCACTCTGTCGAGGAGCTAAGATGCTTGACGTGGAGAACGCCTCTTTAGAACTATCATTCTTAGGTCCGGATAATGATTTTGACGACCACATGCTGCTCCACATGCTTGGGGATGTATTTGGTAAAAATTCCGGCCTCGAAGGTATGTGGCCTGGAAATAACCTACGTGTACGCTTAGCGCTTTTTGAGGACATAAAAGAAAAGTTAGCTGTGCCTTTCATAGCTGATACCGAGCAAGCGGAGCCCTGTGGCAAGATTGCTGAGATTCCTAAAACTTCATATTTTGGAAAAATTCCTCATCCTGATATTTCCGCACTTTATTTGCAGGACATCGTGCGTGATCTCACTACGGCTATTGAACTAACTGAGGACTACTATAATTCTAGTTTAAACGCAGCGCAGTTTGCTTTAAAAATAAGGGACAAGTTAGAATTTCTTAAACCGAATCAATATTTATTTTTCATTGGCGGCTGGCATGGACATGCCGTTACCTTGCAAATCCTCAAGCAATCCGACCAAAATTTCACTTTCCGAGCCTACAATGCCGGGGCAGGTGTGGATCAACTTCTGAGTTTGCTCAAGGGATCTATAAGACTTTATAGCCCCTTCTTTGCATCTATGGGAAATGACCTCAATAGCATGAGCAATTTCTTCCTGTATCAAGCGATGAAAGATCTAGAAAACGCAAAACTCAAGGAAAATGAAAAGTCTGAGGACCTGTTCTATAGTACTGTGGCTACCTTGCTTCCCGGTAAGATATCTATTGGCGATCCAGTACGCGACACTTTTATTGCACCGCAACTGTCTGGAACCTGTAGCTACTATTCCTTGCCCATTCTACAGGGCACCATTAACCAATTTAATGATGATTTTACGCAGTCAGAATTTTGGCACAAAGCTATCTACTTTCAATACTACTTTCGCAAGCATCAAACTCGTATTGCCGAGAACGAGTCCATCGATTCTCTCGTATCGAAGACTCTGACATTCTTTTTGGAAGAGCTCACGCGTGGGAATAAGAAGCTGATTCCATCTCCTGTCGATGACGGCGGTCAAGAGAGCGTTTGGAGTTTTGCGGAAGAGTTAATGCAGCATTTAGATAAAAGTAAGAAGGATCTTTTAGTACGTAGTCAAAAAAAAGAAGCCGCTCTAGCCCGAATAAAAACAAGACTTGCGAAACACCAGCACCTTGTCTGGCGTTCTGAAGATCTCATTGATGCACGCAAACAGCACACTAAAATGCCTAATCCAAGTCAGGAGCCGTATGTCGATACGGGATTGATTAGCTCACAAAATATATTTGCATTGCTTGATCATCTTCTGAACAGACGGTTTAAGATTCAGGATCAGAAGGACCATGTCGACATCGCTGTCCTAGCCNNAGCCACAAATACGCATAACGAGATTCTTAACTTCATAAGCCACTTGCCGCTTTCCGAGTCATTTTTTATGGACTTCACCCAACAACAACTGAGTCAGCTCTTAGAAAAGATTGCTGCACTGAGTGAATTTAACTTTTACATGACTGTGCTGAACAAGACGCACAACTTTAACGGTCAGAAATATATACCGACATTCTTCTATCTGGCTCAAGTGACCCTGCACACGTTTGCCAGCACCCTGGCTGATGTAGCAGTGGAAAAGAACCCTAATATGCTTGCGTTCGACGGCGTTGCGAACCCTGTTCCTAATTTATATATGCCTTTTTTTGAATACTTCATATTTGGCAAAAATCCCTATTTTGTCGTTCCCGAAGGACCTTGGACGGGTCAATTGAACAGGCTTCAGGAATATTGGCAGGGGAAGAAGCCACCGCGGGCCTTTTTTGAATTCCACAGCGATAAGGGCGATAGAACCGATAAGTTATGGTTTGATAGCATTCAAACAAGAAACGACAAAAAATGGCATTATGACCCTCACTGGTCTCTTACAAACTCAGTCCCGCCATACTCTGAGAGGCTGGACTTCACTTTTGCTCAAGGTCAAAAGCCTCTGGCAACTTTTGAAGACGTCAAAAAAACTCTTGACCTTCTGCAGGGAACGAAACCAGGGCTGCCCGATATCTTTTTCAAGCTAAGGACTTTAGCATTTATAACGGATCTTTTCACAACGGGAGGAGTCTTTGACGCACCTAAGATGTCGAAAATTCTCAAAAGCAACATAACGACTCTATCTGGAGCGCAATTCGTCCACCATCAGGATGGGGCCAAAAATAATACTGAGGTGTCCTATTATATATTTCGTGAGATCAGTTTCAAACCAGACTTGATTGACAGAAAAAGGGTTTCCATCGATGTGGATGAGTTTTCCCCATTTTTGGCTAACGCCGCTTTCAAGTCGCGGTGGCCGGATATGTCGAGCCGANNGCCTTGCTCTTGGTCTCATGGAGAAGAATGGCGATGTTCGTCGAGCGGAGACGCAATTTAAAGGTCTTGCCAACCTGACTTCGACTAAAGACACAAGCTTTGAAGAAGCAAGGCTTTTGCGACATGCCTCCGGGGAGCCTGGGCTCCAGATTGTTGAGACTCTGGGCCTATTCAGACGCAAACCCGACCTGCTTCGACAAGATCGGTATAAGAGTGCTTTCGAGTCTCTCCTTTTTCAACCTGGACTCATTGCGAAAGAGGCTGCAGTCAACCCGCAGCTCTTTCGCGCCATGGCTGATTTTACTCAGAGCTTGTTTTATCGCTACAGCCCTGCCGACAAGGCCTTGGCATCCTACATCCTCTTAATCAATCAATATTTCTTAGAAGCCTATCAGACTATCAACAAAATAAGCTCTAAAACGCCACGAGAAGCCGGTGGTTTTCTTAATTCACGCCAGGAGCTATGGTACTTTGTCGAAGATTATACAGGGTCCGCAGCCGCCAACACGTTCATCAATTGGTACCTGCGCTGCTTTCTTTATGTCAAGGAATTTGAAAATACCGAAGAGGCAGCCCATTNNAATCAAAGGTGTTCTTCGGGAAAAGCAAGAACTTCTGAAAGCTCATGCAAGTCAAAGTATATTTCTAAGCGAGATTTTAAAGTTCTTCAAGTTAGATAACACAGTAACCCAATGGCAATGGGCTTATCCCATTTACAGCAATGGCAACAAACAGCTCGATATATACAATGGTATTTTGAGTATTGATGGAAATACTTTGAATGTTTTACCCCAGGCGATCTCCTCAAACGAAACATTCAAGACCTACATAGGCTTTGATTCTAAATCTCCGATATTTAAGATTTCCGAGAAAGTTTACCGAGGATACGAGAAAGATGGCAACGAGTTTAGGGTTGATTTCAGCAGAGAAAGCATTCGCATACAGAAAATAATCGACGGACAATGGTATGAGTATCTATTTCCCGCAGAAGCCCGTGACACTTTCCGAATGATTGGTATCAATGTAGGTATTTTGCAAGGTATCAGTTTTTGGAGTGGCATCAATGATCAAAAATCTCAAGGTTCTTTGCTTGCACTGAATGATACAAACAAGAAAGTTCTTTTCATTTTCAAGAGGAAAAAGGATAAGAAATCTGAATTTACCATACATAAACTGAACTCAGCTGGAACCTATGACGAAGTTGAGTTGCAGAAATTGGAAAATCCATCGTCGCCGTTCTATACTTTGACACGGATTGCTAGGCCGGAAGACATCTGGGTTTTCTATAAAGCTGGAACCAATCACCTTCATTCTATTGATCTGCCACTTTTCAATCTCCAGTTCTCACCCGGCAAATCAACCAACGATCATGAAATAGTTTGCCAGCAATTGGCTCCCTACTTTCTTGCGAAATCGCAGGTGGTTCCAACACTAAGTCCATATATGAACAATTATATTGTTCTTGAGTATGGTGCCAAGCGAATCATACTCATGCCAAAGCTAAGCGGACTCAATGAGTCCCGCACTTCATTGGCCAAGACATTCGCTAATGTGGATCTTTACAATCTAGAATTTGATCGTGACACCGATAAATACTATTCGTTTCTTTATGATGGTACGAATATCAGCCCCCAGGACGAATCGAGCCGATTCTATCTCAGCTTTATCTACATGCAGCTTCATCACTATGTTGAAGCTATCGCCGTTCTGCGCGGTTACGGTTCTTTTTTGGGACGAATGACAAAAGAGCAGAAATCAGTTCTGGATAGTATCCTCGTCAGCAGGGATGATGAACCGCGAGCAAAAGCGATAAAAGCGTTTGCTCTTTACCTGACTCTGCAACAGAAAAGCTATTTCTCTGAGGAAATCGAGAATAAAATAAAAGTTTATCAGAGCATATATAAGAACTACTTACAGGTACAGGAGAGAGTTTCAGCAGAATATTTGAATGCTCAAGAGGAATTATTTATCATACGAACACTTCTTTTAATTGGCATTGATAGAAATCAATTCGAAAAACGTCTGGAAGAACTGACAAAAGGGCTGTCCCCAGGTCAAGTTTTTGTTTCAAATCCGAGTTTTGGTAAGGATTCAGTCAGCACTCGGATAACCAAGATACCAGATTTAAAAGACCATGTTAAAAATCCGAGCGATGGCAATTTTTTCAAAGACCAATATATCTACGCTTATTTTTATGAGCTTTACGATATTGCTATCAATTTTAACAAACCAGGAATAAAGAATGATATAGTCAAGATTTTTTCATCCATCTATCCAAAAGAAATTTCTTACATCAGTAATCGAACGGAAGCGGAAGTTAAATCCTTCTTTGTCGACTATATTAGAAATAAATTGCTATTTAGCAGTGGTGACTACATTGATCTGAGCCGAATGATTTTTGAGATATTAACTTTGCAAATGGCAAATAATAGAACTATTACTTTTCCATCCGCAAGTGAACTGAGGGCAAACGAAGCAGATAGGCCTCTCCTCATCGATAAGATAAACACAGCAGTGACGAAAAATACTCTTTCCGAGAAAAGGGATGTTCAAAACCCGCCTAATCTGGTATTTACAAACCCTTATGATCCGCAAT
>PLEQ01000482.1:6904-8858 GCA_003136475.1 Deltaproteobacteria bacterium | reverse complement strand
GCCCAGGGTAGCGGCCGCAGTATCCGGGAAGTAACGGATCTGGTGAACAAATTTCGCACGATGCGGAAGTTTATGGGCAAGATGGGTAAAAATCTTGGGGGAATGATGGGTAAAATTCCAGGCATGAACTCGCTTGCCCAAATGAACCAACTGCGTAAGATGGCGAGGCAAGGCGCTATGCCGGGTATGCCAGGCATGCCGGGTCTCGGTGATGACTTAGATTTTGCAGCAGGCGGGGGCGCGCTCATGAAACGTGTGGATCATGACAAGATCAAAAGAGCCCGTAAGGCCGCAAAGAAAGCCCGACAGAAAAACCGTAAGAAGTAATTATGCAAACCNNATTCCGAGCTCAAAGTTCACATCGAAACTTGGGGCTGTCAGATGAACGTCGCAGATAGTGAGCGTATGCTTTCGCTCATGAAGCTCGAACATTATAAATGGGTCAACAATCCGGATGATGCCGACCTTATCATCCTAAACACCTGTCACATTCGTGAAAAAGCTAAGCATAAAGTGATGAGTCGGCTCGGCGTTCTCAAACAACTTAAGACGCACAAGGCCGTGACGATTGCCGTTAGCGGTTGTGTTGCCCAGGCTGAGGGCAAGAAGCTTCTCGAACAGTCGTCTGCGATCGACATCCTCCTCGGGCCTGGCAAAATTCAAGAACTCCCCCGTCTTGTGGCAGAATTCAACGCTACGCAAAAGAAGCAAATAGCGATTGGCTTTGCTAAAAAATCCGATACCCTAGTTGTAGAAACCGAAGATGAATTTCCCATCACTCCGGAAACTCTCACCGGTAAGAACGAAGTCACTCGTTATGTGAACATCCAGCAAGGCTGTGATAATTTTTGTACCTTCTGCGTTGTCCCCTTCACACGAGGTCGTGAGATCTCAGAAAAACCAGCAAGCATCATCGCCCAAGTAGCCGCTCTCGTCGCTGGAGGGGCGAAAGAAATCACTCTCCTTGGCCAGAATGTGAATAGTTACGGTTCGGATTTGCTGGAGTCCGGCGTTTTGGTGAACACACATGATGGTCCCTTTGTGGATCTTCTGCGTGCTGTCGCCCAAATCGAAGGCCTCAGTCGCTTACGCTTTACCACATCCAATCCACACGATTTTACGCCAGCTCTGGCCAAGCTCTTTGCGAGCGAAGCAAAGTTAGGCAAGTACATCCATCTTCCCGTGCAGAGCGGGAGCGATCGTATACTCGCAGCTATGAAACGCAAAGTGACCCAGGAGGAGTATTTTGAACGCCTGGCATGGCTAAGGACCGCTGTTCCCGATATCTCCATTTCAACCGATCTCATTGTCGGGTTTCCTGGGGAGACGGAAGAAGACTTTGAACAGACCTACGAGTTGGTAAGAAAAGCTAATTATAGTTTCATTTTCTCGTTCGCCTACTCACCACGCAAAGGCACAGCTGCTGCCCGCTTTCTCGAACAAGTTCCCAATGAGGTAAAATTTCGAAGACTCGCTGCGCTCAACTCTTTGCAAGATGGCATTAGCTTGGTGCAGGTCGAAGCGGAATACGGTCAAGAACGGAGCGTTTTATTTCATTACAAAAGTAAAAAGGAAGAAAACGTCTACTACGGAAAAACCGAACACTTCCGTTTGATCAAAGTACCCGCCAGTCGCAATCTGCTCGGCTTGGAACTGCCCGTGCGCGTCGACGGCGGTAATAAGACGGCGCTTACGGCGCAACTGATTTAGGTTGGGTGCCACCGACTCTATTAGGAAAAAAGAGCATTGATGGTCTCNNTTACTTTTTTGGAAAAACCGGGGATTTTAAATCTAGAAATCCAAACCGTTTATAGAAGGATTCAGCAGAGCCATCCTTTATCAACTAAGAGCCCCCTACATCCAATACCAACCTTTGATGAAGCTGTGCGATCATATTGCTACAGTCGTGGCGCGGGCCAAAAGCAGCGGCGAAATTATTGTTTGTGAAAAGCTT
>PLEQ01000482.1:0-6891 GCA_003136475.1 Deltaproteobacteria bacterium | reverse complement strand
ATTTAAAGTCTGTGAATCCAGCTGCAGCGACCGCATCCGTTAGTGCTTTTGCGCGTAAGCTTCAATTCCTTTGAAGTAGGCTAGTGCCGTTCTCTGAGTGCCACCCAAACCTGTGAGTGCGAAGATAACAGCCTCTGTGAAAACGCCGTTGATAAAAAGATTGCGGGAAGCCATGTTGGGCAGGTAAGCGGTTGGCATTTCGGAATTCGCCACATAGTACGCAGGAATACCGCACGCAAGCCCTCCGAATTCTTTGGCCGCCATATGTTTGGGCTCTCTGCCAAATTCTTTAGCAAAACTCGTGGTGAGATCCTGCCCCAATGCGATCGACTCGATTAATTTTCCTGAAACCAGGGCGTGGATGAGGCGAAAACGGAAGCGCTCTTCGTTCAGTTCGCCATTCATAAAGCACCCCGGAACAAAAGCCACAAATTGGCTCCCCAAAGCCTGGATAGCCAAAGTCAAATGCGGATAGAAGCTATTGATTTCATCAAGTACGGTTTTCTTATCCTTGGCTTCGCTAACAAAAACTATCGCGCCATGATCTTTGAGAAGCTTCTCCAACTCTGTAAGCACAGCCTCGCTGAAATCCCGAGCATTCAGGGCAACTCTCAAACCTTCAAGGTCTTTTCCGTTCCAGGTGTAGGTAGATTTCTTAGGGGTTTGGGATCCGAAGAAAAATTCGTAATCCAACGCTTCGTGAGTCGGACTGGAATATATTTTGAGGCTTTNNTTGGTAAGGATCGAGCGACTGCCATAGGCTCGATTGCCCGAAAAGGGTTGAAGTGCCTATAAAAAATGGCAAGGCTAACGCAAGCGAAATAGACCTAAACATAGTGATCTCCCCGTAGTTTAAAAGCTCAGTCTCTTAGTACGCCTCACCGGTTCTTGCTGTCAATCTCTTCGAAAAATATTGCAGAGGGGCTAGAGGCGACCCTTCGATAAGCTCGGGACGTTTTTCACACCATCCTCAGAGGGCTCGGGCTAACACGATTTTTAGGCGCTTTGCTATAGTTTTAGCCAGGTTTGAGATACCTCTCTTGCTTCCCTCCATACCTGCATGATTTGNNCCGAAGCTCATTTTGCTTTGAATGCCTCGCTGGTCTTGTTCTTGAACCTCGCTCATTTGATATCGTCGCCATGAATTCGCGTATAGGTAGAGAATAAAGTCTTAAAGAGAGAATGCTATGAAGCTATTAAGTGCAATTCTTTCCGATTTCCAACAAGTTCTGCCCCGTCATGAAATCAAGCAAGATACCTTTAACCGTTGGGTCGCTAGTAAACATGCGGCAAGCGAAAGCGACCCTTTGGCGTGTGAAAAAATTCAGCGTCTTGGAATGCGTTTCGCTATTCCCGAAAGCAAAATTGCAAAGCGNNTAATGTCGACGCAGAGGAATGTATTTACGATCAGAGTCAACCTGTTCTTTTGGATAGAAAAACGCATTTATATAAGAAGAAAAGCCTGGAAGCTGTATTCAAGTTATTTGAGTCTATACAAGAAGCTCCGAGTCAGATTATTCATGTTTCCTGCACAGGTTATATCTCACCCTCACCGGTTCAATCTTACGTCTTAATGCGAAAAGACTGGGAAGAAAACAAGCCGACGATTTTACATTCCTATCATATGGGCTGCTATGGAGCCTTTCCAGCTGTGCGAGCGGCTGCTGGGCATCTCGCTTATCTTCGAGACGAGGGCAGAAATCCTCAGTCTATTCAGATCGTTCACAATGAAATCTGTAGCTTGCACTTAGACGCTTACACTCATACACCCGAGCAGTTTGTAGTTCAAAGTCTGTTTGCCGACGGTCATATGCGTTACAGGATAAGTTCTCCAGAATCAAAAACTTATGGTGACGCTTTAGGTTTGCTGGCTATTAAAGAAGATTTGATTCCCAACAGCGAAGAACTTATGGTTTGGACACCGCATCCTTGGGGATTTGCGATGAGCCTGAGCCGACTCGTCCCCGAAGCTATTAGTCAGAACATCCGAAAATTCGTCGTTGAACTCATCGCAATGAGCGGTCTTCGTTTGGATGAGGTTCTCAAACACGGTTGGTTTGCAATTCATCCGGGAGGTCCCAAGATCATCGATCTAGTTCAGCAGCAGTTGGAGCTTCAAGATGAACAAATCCGTCACAGCCGAAAGATCCTCTTTGAAAGGGGGAACATGTCTTCAGTCACGGTTCCTCACATATGGCAATCTATGTTGGAAGACGGTATCGAAGACGGAAAAATCATCGTGAGCCTCGCATTCGGACCCGGCTTAACAGTCTATGGTTCAGTTATGAAGGGGTTGAAAGCATGAACCATATTTCAAAAATCTTCATGATCTTATTTATAAGTCCTTATATTATTCATGCCATCATTTTTTTCTGGGATGAGTTTTACTTTCATTACAAGAGAGGTCTTGCGCTTTGGGAGCTCATTGGCCATCCCATTGACACGCTTTCGACTGCGCTATGTTTGCTTTTTGTTCAAACTATGCCTTTCTCAGAAGGAGCCCTTTTGAGCTACTGTGGGCTTTTGATTCTATCGTGCCTATCTGTGAGTAAAGATGAAGCCGTGCATTATAAACTTTGTAGTCCCACCGAAATGTGGCTGCATAGCCTGCTTTTTCTTTTGCATCCTATCCTACTCTTACTGCCGGTGNNGCTCCCCAGAAGTAGTGCTTTGGAATTACTGGTTTATTTGGGGTATTTTGGCTTTGACTATAGGCGTTCTGCTGTATCAGCTTATCTCTTTAGCTCTCTTTCATACTCAAGCCCAGAAGCGCTAGCTTAAATTCTTCTCACCGATCTTCTTCTACAAGATATCGATATTTCAATAGATAGATGCCCATCGAGGCATCTGTAATTGTTTAAGGAAAGAAGCCGTGAACTCTGTCCCTTTTTTGAAAAGTCTTGTTGTTGGGTTCTGTCTATTGAATGCGAGTTTCGGCGCTGCAAAGCAAAGAGTCGCTATCATTGGCGGAGGGGGAGCCGGTGTCATGGCGGCCGCGGTTCTAAACGATCAGACTGAACCATTTGAGATCACTCTTTATGAAAGAGATTCTCAGCTCGGAGGGCATGCGAAAACTATCGTAGGTCATGATGCTGGAGCATCATTTTTTAATGATAATGAATTTCCAAACTTTGTTGCTCTGTTAAATTTGTTTGAAGTCCCGATTCACAAATTCCCCCTTACCTACACATTTGACGACATCCGCCGCAAAGATCCTTTTGTCTTAACACCGATCAGTGCCAGTGGCGTGCATTGGGATGTCTTTCGGCCAGATAACCTCGTTCATCTTGTTCAATTTGGAATCATGGCGANNCGATACGACCATCGAAACTTTACTGGATCGCAAATGCAAACATGCCCTCATGAGTTACAAGTATCGGCATAATTTTCTCCTGCCGTTCTTTGCTGCGGGTTGGGGAGTTCCTCTATCTGAAATGAAGAATTTCACGGCCTATAATGTGATGAAAACGATTGCTGGAAATTTAAAGCCTGCAAAAGGTTCGCGCCCTTTCTATCCACCGATCTGGAATGAAGTTAAGGGCGGAATGGGGGCCTATATTTCGAAGGTGAAAAATTCTTTTCTGGGAGTGGATGTTAAAACATCCGTAAGCATTGAAAATGTCCGCTTCGATGGCAAGGAGTACACCATAAAAGATAGCAGAGGACGTAAGTCCACCTATGACATCGTTGTGATCGCAACGAATGCCAATGACGCTGCTCGCCTGACAAGACATTTACCGGATTTAAAAGACGTTCGTGAGTTGATGGCAAAAGTTCGCTACTACACTAGCACTTTAGTCTTTCACGGTAATGCCGAATATATGCCTGCAAACACCAAGGATTGGTCGATCATGAACGTTCGCTACAACGGACATGTCGCAGGTGCTACCGAGTACAAGCCTTGGCTCAGCTCGCCATCGCAACCCGTATTTAAAAGCTGGTTGATGGAAGGCTTAGACACCGATCTAAGCCCAAGTCCAGAGTATGCAAGGATCACGTTTCGACATCCTATTATTGATAAACGCTACTATGATGCTCAAGCTGCTGTAGAAAAAGTCCAAGGTCTTAATCAGCTCTATTTTATTGGCGTTCAAACAGTTCGTGATATCAACAATCACGAGGTTACAGCGATTTCAGCTAAAAACCTTGTCGAACGTCTTCATCCCAATTCCGAGCGACTGAAAGCTTGGAAGTCTTTATTGTGATGTTCTTGGTTTTCGAAAGATAGTGCAGAGGGCCTAAGAGTCGACCCCTCGACAAGCTCGGGGTGACGTTCTTGTGGGCCGCGTTCTCGAAAGGGACCTTCTCAGGAGGCCTCAGTATTGGTAAGAATGGTGCCAATCGGTTGATGGCAGACGCTGAGAGGCCGGCAAAGTGGTATTGCCGACATTTTGAGTGTTGATGCCATAAATTTCCCAACTATCGAACAGAAAACGTGCGAGTACTAATCTATTGTATCCAGGAGTACTGGAATAGATCAGTGGCACCTGCATTGAACCGATCGGAAAGGTGCCCTGCGGACCATAGGTAGAGTGATAGTGGCCGACAAATACCGCAGAAATGTTGTGACCCGTAACGGCATTTTGAAATCCGGGATCGGTCGGTGACCAATGTTCACCTGAATCATGCCAATTGAGGATGATTTTTTTACCATTCTGCTGAGCCGCATCGAGATCTTGTTTTAACCACGGTGCTGCACTGCCAATGCCGATACTGGATTGATCATAGATGGGATAATTATGCAGCTGCACAAAGTGTATATTTTCAATGTCCCATGAATAAGCCAAGCTATTGGGATCGATGTTAGAAATCCCAAGTTCCGATGCGTGATTACTCAAATAACTATTCATAGTCTTTACGGAATTTTTAGCACACCAATTCGATTGCGATGTAAAAATACTCGTCCATGGCCCCCAACAATTCCCGACATTATTGGCATAGTCGTGATTACCCAAGCCTGGATACAACGCAGGCTGTAACGCGTTCGCTATAGCCGTCTGGTAGTCTTTAAAATACATCTGTTTAAACATAATCCATTGCCATGGCCAACCAAAGGCTGTGAGATCTCCATTGATAATAACGGCACGGGGAGGGACATTGTTTATAGAAGCATAGGTCTCATGAATATGATTGATAGTCGTTATAACCCAAGAATTCGTATCTATACTTAAATCTGCGCAATTCGCATCGGTCGTCCAAGTGTCATATTCTCCCCAGCAAACTTGTGGGTCGGCAATCATCACGGTTGTAAAGGGCTGACCGCTAACCGTGGTATGGTTAGCAGCAACAGATGGCAATGCGTTGTAAGCTTGTACTTCCGCTTGTTCCCGTTTCCCTAATACGGCGTCAATACTTTGGATCAGACTTAAATTTTCTTCAATATCGTTATATTGCTCCGTGATTTGTTGGCCGATTCCGCTATTGCTTACACCAGCAAGAGATAGACTCGCTTCCTGGTTGGCTGCTTGGTCGGCCGTAAACACACTTCCGATCGCCCCCCCCGTAAAACCTAAAGCCGAGACCAGGGATGCTACCATGACCAGCTGCCATTTTTTACTGCTGGTGTCCTTTTCAAGGTCGGATGTTAACTTATTATCAGCAGAAACTGGATTTTTAGTACTTGAATTTTTACCGTTCGATACAGTCGCGGTTGCTGGCTTGCTTTTTGATAATGCGCCGGGTATGTAGCCTTTAATGGTTTCAATTATGTTCTGCAATTTATTTCCCGACTTATCAAGCGCATCGGGCGGGGAGGAGTTCATCTTAGCCTGATTGACCTTCGTAAGCACTTTGGCCTTGACCACTTTAGCGAGGGAAACACTAAATACGAGAAGGCTTAGGACTGCAGCGGATGACAGACCAATAAAAGTAGCCAGCGATTTGGCATTCGGTCCAGTGGCTTGGCTCTCACCGCTCACTTGGGTGATCTCATTTTGAACAGCCAGCAGTATGCTATTGGCGTTCGCAAAGATCATTTCACAGGCTTCGGGGGAAACCGTATCCACGAAAGCGCTAATTTCCGCTTTAACATCTGTGGAAATCGACACATCGGTTTGTGCCGCATAGCTGCTGATTAAGTTGCGGACATTCTGACAGTTACCTTGGGTATTTTGTTGGAGAGTAAAAGCATAATTCAACAATTGGTCTGAGCTCCAAGTTGTGAAATCCGTGCCAGTTGGTGTACTCACTGTGGCACTGGAACTCACAATGCCGGTGGAGGTACTGTTGATGGCAACGCCTGACCCTACGGAACTCGCACTGCTGGTGCTTGCGGAACTTCCTGAATTAGCCGCCAAGGCTAGACTTGAGCTTGCTGGAATCGAAGCGTTTTTTTCGACCCATGTCCCGCAGACTGTTCCGAGACAAGCTCGTAAGGAAACGACGACCGTTCCCGTGAGGCTAACGGGGTAGAGTTTAGGGCCCAGAGCGAAACTACCGGGTGCGCTCCGACTCGGCTTACAGGAGTCTGGATTACTTTGTGAGCAGATCGCAACTTGGATGCTGTCGGTGTTGTCAGGCAGGTCGGCATTGATCGAAAGTAAATTCCCTCCCCCATAGCGTTCGTTCTCGATGATGATTTGAAGAGGGGAGGGGATTGTAGTACTCGTAGTGGTCGCACTGCTCTGAGTTCCCGCAGCAGCCCCAGATGTCCCCGATGTGCTAAGTTTTTTACACTGGATATTAAGAAACAAAGCTGAAATTGCGAGAGAAAGTATGCTGAATCTACGCATTCTAGGCTCCAACTTTATTATGACTCAAAATTCATTTTAGCAGATTTAGGTCCAAGGATACGAAAAGGCGAGTTGCCCACTGCCTGATGAAACCGGAATCTGAAATTTTTCTTCTGCGGAACTCCGTCATCCCAGCGAACAGCAAAGCTGTGAGCGGGTG
>PLEQ01000395.1 GCA_003136475.1 Deltaproteobacteria bacterium | reverse complement strand
CTACTGGTCACGGAGATTATGATGGAGGGGATCTATGGCGTTGATTTTCTCGTAGCGGCTAGAAAGATTTTATTCGATATTAACGTAGTTTTTATCAGTGATCTAAGTCGCGCTGAAGTTCAAAAGCGTATTGGCAATTTAGNNTAACGAACTGACTTTAAATATGAGCTCCATAATGTTGGGTTATTTGCAGGAATATGAAGCTAAAGTGAGGCATCTTTTTTTGATTAAAGATCAACTCAGTTCCGAAGACTTTGAAGCTGAGTTGCTTGGGATCGCACAAAAGTACAAAAAGATTCTCAACCTTTCCGACCCTGAAAACGAAAAACTGCTGGCTTTGATCAAAACCAATCTACACAAGCACTAAGACTGCGATCCCTCGCTTGGGGGCTCGGGATGACTAGCATTGCCATTCGCTTAAGGCGGAGCAGTTTTAGCTGCAAGTCTTTTAAGCCTTTCGTGAGATGACTGCATTATTCTAAGGTTGTGGAGATCACCTGACCTCCTAACAGCCTCGTTTCTCAGTCTATGGCGTGGGGGGGGGGTACCATTCGCTTAAGGCGGAGCAGCTTTAGAGCCGCCGCTCCCCTCCTATTAGGCTTGTGACTGAGAACGCGAGCGAAGACGCATATACGTTCCAAGAACAATGAAGCTGAGTGTGAGGGCAATCGGAATGATCGAGATGCCTTTGGCGAGGACATCCGCGTTGCGAAAGCCCTCGACGCCTTGATTTTCCGCAAACCAACCGATGCTTTTGCCGATCACGCTATGAAAGAGGTAGCCAAAGATCATAATGATCATGTTGGCAACCACACTGGCTAGGGTCTTGTCGGATTCTGCGACAAAGGTTGAGGCTTGGAAGAAGATCAAAATTTGGTAGGCAGAACAGACACCGACTATAAAGAACATAATGCTCAGCGCGACGACTGACAGCTGGACTGTAATCAGCAAGAAAAAAGCTAGGGCCATGATACCGGCTGTTACCAAGACCACTTGCATCGGCTTTGCGAACTTCTCTGTAATGAAGCTAAGAATAGGCCCGCCAAAGCACATTCCAAAATAGATCCAAGAGGGAATACCTGAGGCCAGACTATCGGGGATGCCGTGGAAGATTTTGAGAAACTGGACGCCCCAGACATCGGCAAAACCTTCGAGCGGACCAACCATAAGACCGGAAACCAGGCACAAGAGAATGAGATTTTTATTGCTAAAGACATTTTTAAGACTTTGCATGACACTGGTGTCAGGCTTTGTACCGGCTGTATCTGGCAAAATGAAGTAGGTGACAATCGCGAGAACCGCACTCGCGACCAGCAGTGAGAAAACGACCGACTCAAAACCAAAAGCTTCACGCGCGAAGTGAATCGGCGCTCCTCCGTAGATCGCTCCGAGCAAGCCGATTGTGACTGAGAAACTGAGAAAGCGGGTGAATTTAAGCGGCTCAAAGTAGAGATGGAGAATTTTAAAAACTCCAAGAATAGCGCCTGATGATCCGATCCCGATAAAGGCCCGGCCTATGACGGGATAGATGAAGGAGTCAGCATACAGAATCGGTAACAGGCCCAGCGAAGTACACGCGATCAGCAAGGGTAAAACCCGTTTGGGCCCAAAACGATCGAGAAATATACCAACGGGGAGATGGGCCAGCGAATAACCGAGATAGTAGACCCCTGAAAACTGCCCAAAAGCTTCGGGCGAGAGGGAGAACTTTCGGACTATATCTTCCATAAGTATGCTGGGCATAACACGGAGTATGTACTGGTAGGCGTAGAAGAACGTGACGATGAGCCACGTGCCCCAAAGGATTTTTACAGTCTTTTTCACAGGTGCTTCCTCGATTCATAGTTTCTTATGTTCACATTTTACTCTTTAGACCCNNACCTTATGCTTTTGGTTCGCAACCCCACGCTGTTTGCTAGAGATGCGGGAAACCTGAGAGCCGGCTGGGAGCAAAAAAAATTAAATTGTCGGTAAAATAAGGTATAAGGGCCTGGGGCCCAGCAGAAGGTTCAGGGTCCGAGCAGAAATAGCTCTTAGCGGAAGTATGATAATGTTATTTAAGGTCGACAATCTTCGCTCTTTTAGATAGAAAGCACAGACTTGAACTCCTATCATTCCTATTTTAACCGAGCAAGGAATATTTGCTCCAGCCATTTTGTGTGAAAAAAAATGATGAAACGTCAAGATGTCCGCAACTTTTGTATTATCGCTCACGTCGATCACGGNNTGAAGCAATCCGGAACCTTCGCCAGTCACGAAAAGACTGTCGAGCGTGTGATGGATTCCAACGACCTTGAACGCGAAAAAGGTATCACCATCTTGGCGAAGAATGCCTCGATACACTACAAAAACCATAAGCTCAATATCATCGACACCCCAGGTCACGCCGATTTTGGCGGGGAAGTCGAGCGCATCATGGGTGCTGTCGATGGCGCTATTCTTCTCGTGGATGCGGTCGAAGGGCCCCTTCCACAAACACGCTTTGTTTTGGAAAAAGCGCTTGCCCGTGGCCACAAGATTATTTTGTGCATCAACAAGGTAGACCGTAGTGAATTGGAAGAGACCGGCATCAAGCGTATTCACGAAGTGGTCGATGCTACATTTAGTCTTTTCGTCGAGCTCAATGCCTCGGAAGAGCAGTGTGAGTTTCCCATTATTTATGCCTGCGCACGCAAGGGTTGGTGCACCACCAATTTCGATGATATCGAAGATTTGCGCTCTGGAAAAAAACAAACGAATCTGCAATCGTTACTCGATCTGACTATCGACTATCTGCCGGCACCGTCTTATCAAGAGGATCCTAACTTCAGCATGCAGATATTCAATCTTGCATGGTCTGACTACTTAGGACGTCTCGCGCTTGGCCGCGCCCACTCGGGTAAACTTGAGCCCGGTAAAAACGTCTTTGCTTTGGGTATGGAAGAAGGCGTCCCGAAAACGACTGCGTTTAATATCGTCAAAATTATGTCCTATGAAGGCCTGATACCGATCGAAAGTCAGGAGCTGCTGGCTGGTGACATTGGGATGATTGCGGGTTGCGAAGATATCAATATCGGCGATACAGTCAGCACCTCGCGTGATTTTTCACCCCTTCCTCGTATTCCTATTGATCCTCCGACTTTGAAGATGACCTTCACTATCAATACCAGCCCGATGTCTGGGAAAGATGGTAAGGCTGTCCAATCACGCGAGCTCAAAGATCGCCTGCTTAAAGAATGCCGCAACAACGTCGCTTTAAAGTTCATGGATGGCCCCTCGCCAGAGCAATTCTACCTCTTTGGTCGCGGCGAACTCCAATTTGCGATTCTTATTGAAACGATGCGACGTGAAGGCTTGGAATTCATGATCGGCCGCCCCGAAGTGGTTCTCAAAAAAGATGCGAATGGTCATATCTTGGAGCCGATTGAACTTGCGGTTCTGGATTTACCAAAGCCTTACACCGGTGATGTTTCGGAGATGTTTCAGACGAAAAAAGGCCGCATGTCGTTTTACGAAGAGATCGGGAACGAACGCGTACGTCTGACTTTTGAAATCCCGTCGCGAGGTCTGCTCGGTATTCGCAGCCGCTTTCTGACTGCAACCCGCGGAGAGGGCCTCTTCTCCTCACAACTTAAAGGCTACGAAGCGTACCGTGGCGACATGTTAGCACGCGCCAACGGCACCCTGATCGCGGACCGCAGCGGCAAGACGACCGACTACGCCTTGCAATATATCGAAGAACGTGGCGAGCTCTTTATTCGCCCCGGCGGTGAAGTGTATGAGGGCATGGTCATCGGTGAATGCAATCGTCCCAACGACATGAACGTTAATCCCGTCAAACCGAAAAAGCTCACCAACATGCGTTCGACTTCATCCGATGGACTCATCATTTTGGCTGGTGCCCGTGATATGTCTTTGGAACGTTGTATAGAATGGATCGACGACGATGAATGGATCGAGTGCACCCCCAAAATTATCCGCATCCGCAAAAAAATTCTCGACGGCTCCAAGCGTAGTGTTATCCGTAAAGTGAAAGACTAACGCTTCCCATCTGCTTTCGGCTCATATTGACGTGGTGATGCGGTTTTCCCTTCATCTTCACCACGCCGAAGAACGAGGAGGCCGGTAGGCGGTCAGGTGATCTCATCACCAACTTTGCATCAAGCACAAAATCCTAAAATCACAGTCCGGATACGCGTTTCCGTCATTTCTCTCAGCACGTGACAGGTCTGCGGAGTGAGGGAAGACAGAGACTTGCAAAATTCCAAGGCCTTTTTTTCTAAGCTTTCNNCACCGAATCAAACACCGTGTTTAGGGAATTCAAAATTTGGGGGAATTATGAAACGATTATACGCGGTAGCAGCCATCGCAAACCTTAGCATCGCTGGCTCTGTGTTTGCCCGACCTATGACAGCGACGCTCAACCTGGCTGAGCGCGTTCCGGTCAGTCAACTTGCAGCAGATGTGAGCAATCCCGATTCCGAACGTTACGGCATCTTTTATACGCCAGAAGAGATCCGTACCCTATCCGCACCGACCGACTCGTCCTATGACAGTTTGTTGGCAACTTTACGGGCTGAAGGCTTCTCTATCATTTATGAGTCCAATTCTCATTTGGTCTTAAGAATTGCTGCTGACCATACGGTGTTTGAAAAAGTCTTTAGCACACAAATACAATTCTCAGGCACCCAGGCGCAATTTCACATGAACTCTGTAAGTCCACGTATTCCGCAATACCTTTCGGCTATCAAAACCATCAGTGGCTTTAACAACACGCATAAATTCAAACCGCTTTATACAAAATTGGACAGCAGCGATAACGACAGTGATGCACAACCTGGAATTCTCCCAAGCCAAATTAAAACGGCCTATGGGTTGGATGCGATTTATGATGACGGTTTTACAGGGCAAGGTCAACATATCGCTATTGCCACTTACATGGATTTTATGCTTGAGGATGTGCAACAGTACTACACAAACGTTGGTCTTTCACCAACACCGCAAATCGACAAAGTCAATTTCAATGGTAAGGCTGCCTACGATAGCGGTTCCGCTCTGGAGACCGAACTTGACGCGGAATTTTCGGGGATGATCGCCCCAGGTGCCAACATTCATGTATTCACGTCGGCAGAAAACAGTGACCAAGCGGAAGTCGATCTGTTCACAGCGATCTTGGACGATAACCGTGCCAAAGTTGTGAACTATAGCTGGGGTTCTTGCGAAAGAAACGTTGATGCCGAACATCGCAAGGCGATGGATCCCGTTTTTGCACGAGCTGTTGCGCAAGGGGTCAACTTGATGATTGCTTCTGGTGATTCTGGCTCGGATGGTTGTGAAGATGGGAGCGTTGCGGGTGAATGGCCGGCAACACATCCAAACGTTGTGGCTGTGGGTGGTACAACGCTGACGATCAACGATGATGGCAGCGGTTCCGAACAAGCGTGGTCCGGTAGCGGTGGGGGTGTGAGCGCCTTTTACAAACTTCCCCACTGGCAGAAGAATTTCCAATCACCCTTTATCAAACGCTCGTTCCCAGATATTGCCTTCAATGCTGACCCCGCAAGTGGCGAAGCAGTGTGGGCACGCTCCGATAGCACGGGTAGTCCGTCATGGCAAGTCATCGGTGGCACAAGTATGGCTGCACCACAGTGGACCGGCTTTCTAACACTCGTTAACGAAGCAAGAGCCAGCGAAGGACGCAGAGCTCTGGGCTTTTTAAATCCCATTCTTTATCCGGTTAAAAATAAGGCGAAGATGCTTAGCGATATCACGAGCGGTTCCAACGGGGCTTACAAGGCTACACGCGGTTGGAATGCCGTCACGGGTTGGGGAAGCATGAAAGGTGCGGACTTGCTCGAGTATCTACTCTCACACTAAAATCGCCTGGTGAGCGATCAGTAGTCGTCCGGATTCTCCCGCTGATTTTTAAGAATTTGTTTGATTTTGTTGATCAGCGTAGCAGGCTCAAAAGGTTTACTCAGCACTTCGACCGCACCCAAATCCGAAATTTCAATCAGTTCATGGGCAGCAAAACCGGTTATAAAAAGAATCGGTATCTGCCCTTTATCTGAAGCTCGGAGTTTCTTCACGAGTTTGAATCCGCCGGTGTCTGGCATGTTGATGTCGCTGATCAATAAGTCGATGTCGTCACGGATGCACAAATCCAGAGCGTCTTTGCCATTCTTAGCTTGGAGCACTCTAAAACCGGCTTGACCGAGTTCAAAGCTGAGTAAATCGATGATGAGAGGTTCATCATCCGCCAACAATACTGTAGTTTGCTTTTTCACGGCGTTTTCCTTCGCGTTTAAGGATTGGGAGCGGAACGCCCGGAAGAAACAAATTTCACTCATGGCCATGCGGTGGCTTTCACACCAGTCCCAGGGCTCTTGTCGGTTTTAGAAAAGCAAAACTTTAGAGCCTATTCTAAATTTTAACAGCATCTTATATTAAAACTTACCCAGAAACAGTTCCGTCTCCTCATTATTCCGAGCCCCAGCGAGGAATCACAGTCTTCGCTCTTCCTAGCTAGGGCAATAGATGGCGAGGACGATCCACCTCTACGCATTGCATTTCATCTCTCTTTGAGTATTATTCTTGACGCTGAGGACAAAAACTCCTGCGAAGATGAGGTGCCGGTTTGATCTCTGTAACGGAAGCTGAGCAACGCATTTTGTCTCATCTAAGTCCCCTTGAAAGCATCTTGCTGCCGATCACACAACTGGCAGCTCACATTCTGCGCGAACCCTGTTATGCCGATCGTCCCTACCCACCTTTTCATCGCGTTGCGATGGATGGTATTGCCATCAAGAACGATCAAGCTAGAAGACACTGGCCTATTCAAACTTTACAAAAAGCTGGTGAAGAGCCAAAAATTTTGAGCTCCGATGCTTTTTGTATAGAAATCATGACCGGCGCCAAGCTACCTGAGGCCTGTGATAGCGTTATACGTTATGAGGATCTCGAGCTCCGAGACGGAATCGCCTATTTAAAACCAGGCGTCGAGCTCAAAGTCGGAGCGCATATTCACCGCAAAGGAGCGGACTGTGCGCAAAACGCACGCTTGATTGAAAGTGACAGGCGCATCACAGCTCCCCTCGCCGGCATACTTGCGGCCATCGGCAAAGCGCAGGTGCGTGTGACGCGCTTGCCACGCGTCGCCATTATCAGCACCGGTGACGAATTGGTGTCTGTCGAAGAGCAGGCTGCTTCGCATCAAATTCGGGCATCGAATGCATCGGCCTTACGCGAGGCCTTAGGCTCGCTCGGTATTTACGACTGCCAGTGTCTGCGAGTGGCAGATCAGGTTGAACTCATGCGGGAAACCTTTGCCCAAGCTCTTGCGAGCCATGACGTGCTGCTCATCACGGGGGGTGTTTCTGCCGGAAAGTTGGATTTTGTTCCGCAGATTTTACACTCGCTCCAGGTCACCGAAATTTTTCACAAGGTTCGTCAAAAACCTGGCAAGCCCCTGTGGTTTGGCGTGGGCAAGAATCAGCAGACCGTTTTTGGTCTACCGGGCAATCCGCAATCGGCACTGGTCTGTTTTATCCGTTATGTCGAACCCGCCTTGCGAACTTTGATGTCTCGCAAAAGCCCGGCCTATCGCTTGTGTGCCAAGCTCATGACAGCACCCTATACTAAGCCTTCGCAGCTCACTCAATTTGTGCCGGTACGCGTGAGTCAAGGCCAAGATGCCGCCTTGCAGGCCTATACTCTCGCTCACCAAGGCTCGGGTGATTTTGTAGCCTTAGCCGACAGCGATGGTGTTTTGGAACTAGCCGAGATGCAGGCTTTTGAAGAGGGTCGTGCGTATCCCCTTTATCTTTGGCAGAGTTTGTGATGAGCAAAGTTCTCGTCGATCCCTATCAACGACGCATCCGCAAAGTTCGGATTTCACTGCTCGATGCCTGCAATTTGCGCTGTCTCTATTGCATGCCGGAGAAAGCAGAATTTATGTCTTCGCAAAAATGGCTCGCAACTGATGAGCTGATACGGATCGCACACAGCTTCTACGCGCATGGGATCGAAGAAATTCGCCTCACGGGAGGAGAGCCGACCCTCCGTAAAGATTTACGAGAGATCATCACCAGCCTGTCTGAGATCCCTTTTCGCAAATTGGGAATGACCACGAACGGTTGTTTTCTGAGCCCGCTCCTCCCTTTTCTCAAAGAGACACGCTGCCAGCACCTCAACATCAGCATGGATAGTTTGCAAGAAGCTAAATTCAACAGCATTACACGCAGCAAAGCCTATAAAAAAACGCGACTTGGCATCGAGCAGGCGCTTGCGATGGGTTTTCAAGTTAAAATCAACGTCGTCCTGATGCAAGGCATCAACGCTGATGAAGTGCTCGACTTCGTCGACTTCTCAGCTCATTACGGAGTTAAAGTCCGATTTTTAGAGCTCATGCGCATCGGTGAAGCCTGCGCCATGCAAAAGGACCGTTTTATCTCAGCTGACGCTACCCAAAAGATCATTGCCGAACGTGAGAGCCTAGTGCCACTAACAACGGAAGCGGATGCCACCGCACTGGAATACGTCACAGAGTCCGGGGCACGTATTGGTTTTATAGCCCCGGTCACTCATTCTTTCTGCGGTGCCTGTTCGCGCTGGCGCTTGACTGCTGATGGTTTTTTGCGCGCGTGTCTGATGTCGACCCAAGGTCTGTCGCTGCGCGGCGCTAGCGAAGACGCTATGAGTCGCATCTTTGGCACCGTGCTGGGGATGAAGCCATTGTCCGGACACGCCGAAGTTCGACAGAATATGCACGCAATTGGAGGTTAGATGTTTTCGCACCTAGATGAAGAAATGCAGCCCACGATGGTCGATGTCAGCAAGAAAGTACCCAGCTTGCGACGAGCGAAGGCCAAAGCCTCCGTGCAATTGGGTTCAGACATTATGGCGCATTTGGCTGCCGGAGAGATCCACACTGCAAAAGGCGCTGTCTTTGCTACGGCCATTATAGCCGGCACTATGGCTGTCAAAAAAACGGCTGAGCTCCTTCCCTTCTGCCACACCTTGCCAATTGAGGCGTGCCAGATTCGTATTGCCAAAGAGGATGAGCACTCCGTAGTCATCGAGTGTGAAGTAAGTACCTTTGCTAAAACCGGTGTCGAGATGGAGGCTTTAAGCGGCGTCAGCGTAGCGGCCTTGACCATTTACGATATGTGTAAGGGGCTTTCCCACACGATTTGTATCAGCAGCATTCACCTTCTGGAAAAAAGCGGAGCTAAAAGTGAGTACCGAGCATCATCCCTTGCAAGATGATTGGATTTTTCACCCACAGACGGTGTCCTTTGTCGGTTTTTCAGGCTTGGGAAAGACGACTTTAATTTGCAAGCTCATCCAGCAGCTTGCACCGCACTATAATATCGCTTATCTCAAGCACGACGTGCACCGTTTTGAAATGGATCGCGAGGGCAAAGATACCCACGCTGCCTGGCAGAGTGGCGCTAGCCAAGTTTTCATTTCTGACAACACCCACTATCCCTGGCTCAACCAAGGTGAGCCGAGTCGGACTTTGCAAGATTCTTTATTGCTGAACAAAGATTGTGTCTTTGTCGAAGGTCACAAAAATTTTCCCCTCCCCAAAATTATTTTTCTCGATCCCGAGCGGAATATTCTTGCGCTTTTAGAGGGAGAGAGTGCTGCCAAGGAGCCAGCCTGTGCCGACGCGAATATACTCGCCTATGTCGGAGCCGACAGGGCCTGTGACGATCCTCGCTTGCAACCTTATTTTTGCCGCGATGCCATCGAAGGGATTGCGGCGCTTATTCTGAGTTATTTTCAGCAGAACCACGCAAGCCTCCCGCTCCACGGTTTGATTTTGGCGGGCGGAAGAAGTCGACGCATGGGCACAGACAAAGCCCTGCTCAGCTATGAGGGACGTTTGCAGCTTGAGCGCTGTCATGAACTTTTGCAAGATTGCTGTGCTGCCGTGTATTTATCGGCTCGGGTGGGGCAATTTCCCGAGACGCTGCTGCCGAAACTGCCTCGGCTTTATGATCGTTTTGTAGATTTTGGTCCACTCGGAGGCATTCTCACCGCAATGCAGGCGCAAAAAAAAGTTGCCTGGCTGGTGATCGCTTGTGATTTACCATTCCTTGATCGAGACACCTTGCAGGATCTCTTGCAGGGGCGTAATCCGTTCGCAATGGCGAGTGTTTTGAGCCATACAGAGGCTTTTCTCGAACCCCTATGCTGTATCTATGAGCCCAAAATTCGCAAAAGGCTCTTCGCCTATCTGGCGAACGAAGTTTATTGTCCGCAACGTATTCTTAAACAGATGCGCGTCCAGCATATTCCGGTGCAAAACGCGCACGCTCTGACGAATGTCAACGCGATGGAGGATTACGAACGGGCGCTGAGCTCTGAAGTCTTCGCTACGAGGGACTCCCTTCCTCAGGTTAGTTATCTTGAAGGATCTCAACATGCCTAAAGAAATTCACATTCGTTATTTTGCTCGGCTGCGCGAAGAAACGCAAAGAGCTACGGAGACCGTAGTCACGGAGAGCGCAAGCGTTGGCGAGCTTTTTTTGGAATTAAAGAAAAAATACTCGCTGAGTAGTGAGATGGACATGATCCGCTTTGCGCTCAACCAAAGTTATGTAAGCAGCGATACCAAAATTCAAGGTGGTGAGCAGCTCGTGTTTATTCCACCGGTGGCAGGTGGCTGATGTTTGCGATTAGCAAGGAAGCGATCCATCCCTCAGACTGTGCCTCACAAGTCTTTGCTGAGGCGGCAGGTGCCTTTGTCAGCTTCGAAGGTCGTGTCCGCAACCACAATGAGGGCAAAGCCGTCACGGCCTTGGAATATGAAATTTATCATGCGATGGCTATCCAAGAAGGCCTTGCCATTCTGGAGGAAGCTCGATCACGTTTTGCCATCCTCGATGCGCGAGCGGTCCATCGTGAAGGCAAACTGCAGATCGGTGACTGTGCCGTCTGGGTCGGCGTGCTGGCTGCGCATCGCGATAGCGCTTATCGAGCGAGCCGCTACATTATAGATGCCATCAAGCAACGGCTGCCGATTTGGAAAAAAGAATACTATCGTGATGCGTCCTGCGCATGGGTTGCTTGTGCCCACACCGTCACTCCCATCCTTGAAAAAGATTATTACCGTCAGCAAACGGGCGCAGTTGGCCCAGGCGGTCAAGAACGCTTGGCGGCAGCTCGCGTTTTGATTGTCGGACTCGGAGGTCTTGGCTGTCCCGTAAGTTTGAACTTGGCAGGAGCGGGCGTGGGCAAACTCACACTCTGTGACGGTGACCGCATCGCAGTGTCGAACCTGCACCGGCAGACACTTTATGCCACAGACCAGCTCGGGGCTTTCAAAGCTGAGATAGCGAAGGAGCGTATGCAGGCGCTCAACCCGTTTTGCTCAGTAGTGGCTCTGCCCCAGGCCATCGATGCTCAAAATGTCGGCGAGCTGGTGCATGAGCACGACTTGGTGGTGGACTGTTCAGATAATTTTGCGACGAAGTTTTTGGTGCATGACACTTGCCTGCAAGAGAAAGTTCCCCTCGTCCAGGCCAGTGTGTATGCAGGTGATGGGGTTCTGCAAAGTTTTAAAGATTTTAACCATGGCTGCCTGCGCTGTCTTTGGCCAGACGAACCCGACAGTTCCTGTGCCCGTTCCTGCACCGATGCCGGTGTGCTAGGCGCGCAAACTTCACTGCTGGGTTCTATGCAAGCTTTACACGCTCTGCAGATCCTTCTCGGTCGCGATGGCAATTTGCAGGATATTTCTTATATACACCTTGATGACTGGAGTGTCGTACGCATTCCCCGTCAGAAAAACCCGCAGTGCCCAGCCTGTTCCGATCACAAAGTTTCGCTCAGACCCAAGCCCGAGCCGACATGCTTCATCGATGTGCGAGAGAAGTCCACGTTCAAAGCCTTGCAGAATGAGCTCAATAAAGCACAAAAAACCATTTTGATTTGTCAAAAGGGTCTGCGCAGTAAACATCTTGCGGATGAGCTGCGCGCCCAAGGCTTTAGCAAAGTCTATTCTCTGCACGGTGGTATAGACGGATTGGTCTTGGAATAGAGGCTTGTTGAACTTTTCAAAAGTACTGCAGAGGGGCTAAGAGGCGACCCCTCGACAAGCTCGGGGTGACGTTAAGTCCGGTCGAGAAGACTCTAAGATTCGAGGTCCCCCATGATTCTGCTCTCTCTAGCTTTCTTTGGTGTCGCATGGCTCTACGGTAGCGTCGGCTTTGGTGGCGGCTCTGCGTATCTTTCACTGCTCGTGCTGCAAGGTTTGGGACATGAACAACTGCCACTGGTGAGTCTCACGTGTAATATCTTGGTGGCGGGAACAAGTTTTTTCCACTACCGACGACGAGGTCATTTCTCTTGGCCGTTATTTTGGCCATTTATGCTAGGTTCCTTGCCCTTTGCTTATTGGGGCGGACGCCTGCCTATAGATAAAAAACTTTTCTTGCTCATTTTGGGTCTGAGTTTGTTGGCGGCAGCACTGCGTCTGCTGATCACTGTGCCAGCGAATACGCACGAGCGAAAACCTGCCTTCTTTGTACAGCTCGGAATCGGGGCCGTCATCGGTTTTGTCTCAGGTCTGGTAGGCATTGGGGGAGGGATTTTTCTGTCACCGATCATGCTGAGCCTGGGCTGGGGCAAAGCTAAAGAAGTTGCTGCCATCGCTTCGGCTTTTATTCTAGTGAATTCACTCGCTGGCCTCTGTGGTCAGTGGACTAAAACGCCTGATCTGCAATGGACCGCCTACTGGCCACTTTTTCTTCCGGTGCTGGTCGGTGCCCAGTGTGGTTCCCGACTTGGTGCAGGTATAGCCTTCTCTCAGAACAAAGTCCGTCTCGTGACAGCCTTTCTCAGCTTATTTGCGAGTTTGCGTATTCTCTACAGCTTCTTGCTCTTTTAGAAATTTGAGTGGTAAGTCTACAGATCCCTGCATTTATGCTCTTCAAACTGCAGGCAACAATTATTGAATCATTACAATCTTGTCAATCTCAGATCTACCGCGCAATAGGAATAGCTCTGCTTAAAAATTGACAGAGAGAAGAGTCTTTGCTAGCTCCTTCCACACCAGAACTTGGCGCTTAGCCCTATAAAGGCTGTAGGCAAGCAACAGAAACGCTCAGCAGCGGCTTCTTGAACAAATTGCAAATGCCTCTCTTACAAAACAAAGTATGAGCGTCGCTTAGAAGTTGTTTGAAAAGTTGGGAAGAGTTCCGACTGCGATGCTTCGCTACGCTCAGAATGACGANNTGGCTTCTTAGATCGGCAAGGAATTTTTTGATGAAGCATCCCATCCCGTCACCCCAAATCCTGAGTTCGTCTATTCATAAATTTTTTCAGCAGTCCGGCACCTGGCAGGCGATGCAAGACCAAGTGGCCATCGAAGAGCCTTTGGAAATTCGTGCGACATTTGGCCCAGAGCAGGCGCGTTTGAGCAAGAATCTCTCCATCACTATGCGAACGCCGGGCCATGATGAGGAACTGGCTCTAGGTTTTTTAATAGGCGAAGGCCTTGTGCAAAAACGCAGCGATCTTATTTGGCAGCAGACCAAAGCTAAGCCAGGTTTGGCCTGTGCTAACGTTGTGAACGTAGCTTTTGCTCCCGACTTTGCCTTTGATTTTGCCAAGCTCGAACGGCATTTCTATGCTACTTCGAGTTGCGGAGTGNNAAGTCTTCGATCGCAGCTATTCGTGCGCGAACGAGCTTTGCCGGGAGTTTGCAAGATGAAGAGCTTCGTCTTTCTGTGCAGCAAGTCCATGGACTGACGCAACGCTTGTTGGCAGAGCAGACGGATTTTACCAAGACCGGTGGCCTTCATGCGACAGGGCTCTTTGATGAGCACGGCTCACTCCTCTTGGTCCGTGAAGATGTCGGCCGCCATAATGCCTTCGACAAAGTGATCGGCGCATCCTTTAAAAACGCTGTGTTTCCACTCTACCGCACGATAGTGGTCGTCAGTGGTCGCGCCAGTTTTGAATTGGTGCAAAAAGCTGCGCTTGCCGGCATTCCGATCTTCATAGCCATCGGGGCACCCTCGAGCCTAGCGGTAGCGCTTGCCAAAGAAGCTGGGATGACACTTATTGGATTTACACGTCCCGAGCGGTTTAATGTCTACCATGGTGAGTGGCGCCTAAGGTGATTGCCCATGTAAAGGATTTGTGATGACAGAACCCAAGAAGACGGCTGGTGGCCTTCCCGCTATTCAGTCGACACTGAGTTATGCGCACCGTCAAATGGGCGTGACCCGTTCCGTGCAGACTTTGCTGCGTGTCAATCAAAAGCAGGGCTTCGACTGCCCAGGTTGTGCTTGGCCTGATCCGGATGACCGACGGGCCATGGTGGAGTTTTGTGAGAACGGCGCCAAAGCTGTAGCCGATGAAGCGACCCGCAAGCGCATAGAAGCGGACTTCTTTGCTCGCTATGCCATTCCCCAACTCTTGGCAAAGCCCGAATCATGGCTCAACCAGCAAGGACGTCTTTGCCACCCTATGTTCAAAGCCAAGGGGAGTGCGCACTACACGCCCCTGAGTTGGCAAGAGGCTTTTGATTTCATAGCCCAGCAACTCAAATCTTTAGCAAGTCCTGACGAAGCGATATTTTATACTTCAGGACGGACCAGCAACGAAGCTGCGTTCTTATTCCAACTCTTCGTGCGTCTGTTCGGCACGAACAATCTGCCAGACTGCTCCAATATGTGTCACGAGTCGAGTGGGGTCGCTTTGAAAGAGGTGATCGGTGTTGGTAAAGGCACGGTGACACTTGACGACTTTGACCATGCGGATTGTATTTTTGTGGTCGGTCAAAATCCGGGTAGCAATCATCCACGCATGCTCACGGCTCTCCAAAAAGCGGCGCGCAAAGGGGCGAAGATCATCAGTATGAATCCTCTGCCTGAGACTGGCCTCAATCACTTTGCGCATCCGCAATATCCGTGGGAGTGGGTGGGTTCGGGTACGCAGTTGGCATGTCTGCATTTGCCGGTGCGGATCAATGGGGACGTCGCAGCATTAAAAGGCATACTTAAAACCTTGCTCGCTTCGGAAGACTTTCTTGCGCAACGTCAAGATGACGCTTTTATTGCCACGAGCACGCAAGGGTTTGCAGCTTTTAAAGCCGATATGGAAGATACAAGTTGGGAGAGCATTTGTGAGGAGAGTGGCCTGAGTCGTGAACAGATTCAGGCAGCAGCTCAGATTATAGGGACTGCCAAAACGCTGATCACGTGTTGGGCCATGGGTTTGACGCAGCACAAGAATGCGATTGCCAATATTCAGGAAATTGTGAACCTGCACCTTCTCGGTGGGCACTTTGGCCGAAAAGGTTCCGGTGTGTGTCCCGTACGGGGGCACAGCAATGTGCAGGGTGATCGCACGATGGGGATCTACACCCATCCCAGTACNNACTGAGTTCTTAGCTAAACTCGGTGCGGCTTTCGATTTTACTCCGCCTCAAGAAGCGGGTTTGGATACGATTGCGGCCATTCAAGGTATGCACGCTGGGCGGGTGAAAGTTTTTATAGCGATGGGAGGCAATTTTTTGTCGGCCAGTCCGGATACGGAGTTTACAGTTGAGGCTTTACGCCGCTCGCAGTTGAGTGTGCAAATTAGCACCAAACTCAACCGTTCTCATCTCATCACAGGCGAAAGTGCTCTGATTCTGCCCTGTCTCGGTCGTACGGAAATCGACGTGCAGGCAAGCGGGCCGCAATTTATCACGGTCGAAAATTCCATGGGGGTTGTATCCAAATCTCAGGGCACTTTAAAAGTTGCGTCACCTTTTCTAAAAAGCGAAGTCGCCATTGTTGCCGGTCTTGCCCAAGCGACCTTCGGGAAAAACGCCTATCCTGCACTCGACTGGGAGGCTTTGACAGCCAACTACGATATCATCCGTGAGGGGATCGCACGGGTTATTCCCGGCTTTGAGGATTGCAAGGCNNCTGCAAACGGACGGCTCCTTCTACTTGCCCAATCTCGTCAAAGATGAACGTCGTTTTGCAACGGTGTCGGGTAAAGGGCAATTCACCGTCCATCCTATTCTGCGCAGCCACTACGCTGCTGACGAATTTCTCTTGATGACCATACGCAGTCATGATCAGTACAATACGACGGTCTATGCTATGAATGATCGCTACCGGGGCATCCGCGGCGATCGTCGCGTGATCTTGATCCATAAGGATGATATCCAAGACTTTGCTTGGGAAGAAGGGATGCTGGTCGACGTCACCAGTCATTTCGAGTCCACAACGCGCACGCTCTATGGCTTTAAACTGGTCGCGTATCCTATTCCGCGTCGGTGTCTTGCGGGTTATTTTCCTGAATGCAATCCGCTGGTGCCACTCGAGAGTATCAGTGACAAAAGTCGAACACCGACTTACAAATCGATCGTGGTTAAGCTTTCACGATCTCAAGAAGGAGAAGCATCCTATGGCACAAGCTGAGTCCAACACTATAGTCGTCGCCGGAGCAGCCGGCCACCTGGGTCGAGCGGTCGTGCGCAAACTGCTGAGCGAGGGTAAGCACGTTGTATCCTTCTGTCAGACCGAGGCCCAGGCCCAAGATCTCCACACAGAACTGGCAGACGCCCACCGCACTGCCAAGCACCTCGCTATCGCGGGAGATCTCAATCGTGCAGACCACGTCGGCACACTTCTCGCGAAGGCCAACGCTTTCTTAGGTTCGATCGATGCCGTCATCTCGACGGCCGGTGCTTTTCGTTATGCGAGTGTGGAAGAGTCGACGGACGCCGACTACGAAGCGCTCTTTGCCAGTAATTTTAAAAGTTCCTGGCATCTGGCCCAAGCCGTGCTCCCGCAGATGAAGAAAGCTCGCAGCGGTCGTCTCCTTTTCGTTTCTTCCAAAGGTACGCAAGGTCTAGGTACGGAGGGTATGAGCCTTTATCTAGCCAGTAAAGCCGCATTGAATATGCTGACACTCTGTCTTGCTCGGGAAGTCCGGGAGCACGGCATCACCGTCAACGCGGTTATGCCCACCATCATCGACACTCCCACNNGCACGCAAGACTTGGCAAATCTGATCGTGTCCTTAATGTCGAAGGAGCTCGGCGCCATGAACGGCGCCTTGATTTCGGCACCTGGGAAATTGTAATAAGAGATGGGAGCAAAGGAGACACTTAGGACCTTCTTGCGGATTGATTTCGAGAAGACTTACTGACCTTGCCAGCCTGAATTCTCTCGCTCGGCTTCATTTTTGGAGAATCAGATTTTATACCAGTATAGAGAAGAGTCAGTACGCCTGCCACACTCATNNCTCAAAACACACAAGCCGACACCAATGGAACAACCTAAGAGCTGGAATTGTGCATTCGTGAGGTAAGAGGGAGAGGATTCGACAGGGTCTTGTCCTCTTTCACTTTTTTCACTTTGGACCTGAGGCTCAATTTCAGCAGTTTGTGCCTGAGCAAAAGAAGAGATCAAAGTTAGAGTGAGCAATAGACGTATAATCTTATGGTGCATGGGGATGTCCTTTAGTAACTAAGGGTTTGAAAGCGCGAAACGCCTGGCAGAGCCTGCGGCGGCAGGATTTCAAAAACGAACGTACCCTACCAAGAGGACATAGAAAATCAAGATGTTTTGGTCTAGGCTGAGAAAAAATGCTTACGACACGTAGCGATGTAGCGGTCGTTACCTCCGATTTCGACCTGTTCTCCCTCGCTAACCTTACGTCCGTTAGCATCGATCCGCACATTCATGATCGCTTTCTTTCCACAGTGACAGATCGTTTTGATCTCGATGAGAAGATCTGCCAAAGCCAAAAGGTACTGACTACCTTCGAAGGGTTCTGCGCGAAAGTCGGTCCGCAGCCCGTAAGCCAGGACAGGAATATTCATTTCATCACAGATGCGACAGAGTTGATAAACTTGCCCCTTTGTCAAAAACTGGGCTTCATCGATCAGCACACAACNNAAGACCGATGCGCGAGCTGACCACACCGACACCGCCGCGGGTGTCGAAGTCTGGGGTTAAAACAAGGGTCTGCATTTTACGTTCGTTATAATTGTAATTGGCCTGGAGAAGAATTGTACTTTTGCCTGCATTCATTGCTGAATAATAAAAATGTAATTTTGCCATGACTGTCTCCTAAACTAGAAATCGATTATGCTTACGTTCATGATGGAGAGAGGTACTTGCCCCGTGCCCAGGAATGACTCGGGTCTCAGGAGCTAGGGTGAGTAGTCGCTGTTTGATAGATTTAAGAATCTGATCGAAGTCCCCTCCGGGCAAATCGGTGCGACCTATAGAGTTGGCAAACAAAGTATCGCCACTAAAAAGAATGGGCTCCTCAAAAGCTGTGCATAAAAAACTGCAGGAGCCGGGCGTATGGCCCGGTGTGTGTATGGACCGGATCACCTTCCGCAGCTGCGGATCCACCACACCGGTATCGATCATGTTGAGGGCAAATTCCTCTTCATCTTCGATAAAATGATCGATGCCAGCCGGTTTTGCAACTTTTTCACCGAAAAAACTGCCTTGTTGCGCGAGTGCGTTATAGAGAAAGAGGTCGGCCTTATGCAAGTAAATCGGGCTGCCAAGTTTTTCACGAATGCTATCCGACTGACCGATATGATCGTAGTGAGCGTGGGTATGCAAAAGAACTTTGACGCTAAGATTGAGTTNNGAGTTGGGCCACACGCGCAAAAAAAAGCTCTGCGTCATTCCCGGGATCGATAGCGATGGCTTCCCGAGTTTGGGGTGAGTAAATAAGCGAGCAATTGCAACCCAAGCTACCAACAACAAACGTAGCGAGAGCAAGATTTTTTTCTAACATTGCATTCCTCATCGTGGAATATAGAAGCTTACGAAGGCTCGTAGCGAGCAAGCTTCGAGTCTAAAGTTTGGGGAGAAGTGCCTAGTACGACTTGCCGACNNATTCTGTCGGCAGGGTCGCCCGTCGCAGATTCGCCTTGTAGAGCGTTGCACCCCGCATTTTAGAATAATCGAGGTCAGCCCCTTCGAGGTCAGCCTCGGAAAAATCCGCACCCTCTAAATTGGCGTTCCAAAGTGAACAGTCACGCATGTCTGCCCCCTTAAAAATCGCATCTTTCAGATTCGCATAGGAGAAGTTGCACTCGCGTAAGTCACACCCACTGAAGTCAACTTTAACGAGATTAGCTTTTCGTATATCGAGACCGCGTAAATCTTTAGATTCCGCGAGTAGCTCCAGCACCTC
>PLEQ01000127.1 GCA_003136475.1 Deltaproteobacteria bacterium | reverse complement strand
TGTAGCTCAGGTGGTTAGAGCGCTACGTTGACATCGTAGAGGTCTCCAGTTCGAGTCTGGACATCCCTACCATTTTTTCTCTTCTGAATTTTTTCAAAAAGATAGCAGGGTCAAGACTAGTAGGAAAACTTCGCCATAGCGTCTGCAGGAACCTTTTCGTAGCTCGAAAATTTCATCGTATAGGTCCCGCGTCCTTGCGAAACAGAGCGCAGATCTGTTGAATAGCCGAACATTCCCGAAAGCGGCACATTGGCTTCGATCACCTGAATCTGACCCCGCTGGGCTAATTTTTGTATTTTTGCTCGGCGAGCGTTGAGGTCCGTAATCACGTTGGACAAATAGCTGTCAGGCACCAAAACTTCTAAGGCCATAATCGGTTCTAACAAAATAGGCTGAGCTTTTTGCAAGGCTTCGCGCAGCGCAAGACTTGCTACAATTTCAAAAGCCGCCTCATCTGAGCTGTCTTCTTCAAAGGCCCCACTACAGAGTAGAACCTTGACGCCAACCACGGGATACCCTGCGATGGGTCCAGCATTCATGCTGTTGCGAATCCCTTTAATGAAGGCCTTTACAAAGCGTTCAGGCAATTTATCTGCCGTCAGGGCATTTTCAAAATCCAAGCCCGACTGATCCGCACTCGGCTGGACCCGGATGCTTACCTCAGCAAATTGCTTACGCTCATTGACTTGGCGTTCCCAGGTCTTCTTAACTTCCACCGCAGCTGCAATGCCTTCACGATAGGCGACTTGTGGAGCTCCGACATTCGCTTCCACTTTAAATTCTCGCCGCAATCGATCGACAATAATCTCCAAGTGCAGTTCCCCCATCCCACCGATAAGGACCTGCCCCGTCTCTTTGTCTTCTCTTATATTCAGAGTGGGGTCTTCCACTGCGAGTCTCTGCAGCGAGCTGTGGAGCTTCTCAGACTCTGCGGCATTCTTGGGTTCAATAGCCTCAAAAATGACAGGGTCGGGGAATACAACGCTTTCATAACGAATAGGATCTTTTACATCGCATAACGTGTCTCCCGTAGCTAGCAATTTTGGCCCAACTATTGCCACTATATCACCGGCTTGTGTTTCTTTAACCTCCTTGCGCTGATTAGCCTGCATTCTAAAAATTTTCTGAATACGATCTTTCTTGCCCGTTCGCGAATTCAAAAAGACTTCCCCAGCCTGAATTTTCCCGGAATACACTCGCAAGTAAATGAGAACCCCGGAGAACGGGTCTGACATAATTTTAAAAGCTAGTGCTGAAAAGGATGCTTCCGGAATGCGTTTGCGGGAAAGTTTTTCTTCCTTTTCATCGGGCGAGAAGCCTTCGACGTCGCCTAAATCAAGCGGCGAGGGCAGAAACTTCAAAATAGCATCGAGAAGAAGCTGAACGCCCTTGTTGCGAAAAGCACTGCCTGCCAGCACGGGCACAATTTGAAAAGCTGTGGTTGCCTTACGGAGTGCACTTTCGATTTCAGCCGGCTCAATCGCAAGACCTTCGAGAAATTTCTCCATTAAAGTTTCATCGAATTCACAAAGCGTTTCGATAAGCGTCTCACGCGCCGTCAAAAAAGCCAAATGCTGGTCCGAAGGGACCGCGACTTCTTTGAAGTTTTTGCCCCAATCACTTTCGCTCTCCCAAATGTAGGCCTTACTATGAATGAGGTCTATGATACCTATAAACCCATCTTCCTGACCGATGGGTAGTTGAATCGGCAAAGGCATATCGTGGAGCTTTTCACGAATCGATGCCACGGACTTTTCGAAACTAGCCCCGACGCGATCGAGTTTGTTAATAAAGCAAATACGCGGAACGCGGTAACGATCCGCTTGACGCCATACAGTTTCAGTCTGTGGTTCGACACCATGCACACCGTCAAAAACAGCAATGGCCCCATCGAGCACACGGAGCGAACGCTCGACTTCGATAGTGAAATCAACATGACCCGGAGTGTCTATAATGTTGATAAGATGGTCTCGCCACATACAGCTGACTGCAGCTGAAGTAATGGTAATACCTCTTTCCTGTTCCTGAACCATCCAGTCGGTAGTCGTTGTACCCGAATCGACTTCGCCAACCTTATAGATGTTCCCTGTGTAATAAAGAATACGCTCCGTCGTCGTCGTCTTTCCGGCATCAATATGTGCCATGATGCCGATGTTCCGTATCTTTGCCAGATCCACCATCTTCAGCCTCAAAATAAAAAAATCCCGCACCTCTAGGAAACCCTAATAGTACGGGACCAATTCGATATTCAATTCTACCAACGATAATGAGCGAAAGCCTTATTGGCATCGGCCATTTTGTGGACTTCTTCGCGACGTTTAATGGTTGACCCCTTCTTCATCGCTGCATCCATGACTTCGGCTGCCAATTTACTGGTCATACTCTTGCCTTGACGCTTGCGAGCGAACTCGATCACCCAGCGAAAGGCCAGGGCTTGGCGTCGCTCGGGTCGTACTTCGACGGGGACCTGGTAGTTTGAACCACCCACACGCCGAGATTTCACCTCAAGAAGCGGCTTTGAGTTTTCGATAGCAAGTTTGAAAACCTCAAGCTCGTTTTCGCAACCCTCAAAAGCCTTAAGGCCCTTGTCTTTGATAATATCCATTGCACCATAAAAGATTTTTTCGGCGCATGAGCGCTTACCATCTTCCATCATACAACCGATGAACTTTGTTACAATCTCTTCACCGTACAACGGATCAGGAAGGATCGTTCTTTTAACGGCTCGTCTACGACGCGACATATATACTCACTCCACTACTTCTTGGGTTTCTTGGTCCCGTACTTGCTTCGGCTTTGCTTACGGTTGTTAACACCTTGTGTATCAAGACTTCCGCGCACCATATGGTAGCGCACACCAGGTAAGTCCTTAACCCTTCCGCCGCGTACGAGAACAACGCTATGTTCTTGGAGGTTATGGCCTTCACCGCCGATGTAAGAGGTTACTTCCGTACCATTCGTCAACCTAACCCTCGCAACTTTTCGAAGCGCAGAGTTCGGCTTCTTTGGCGTGGTAGTGTAGACCCTAATACATACACCTCGTTTTTGTGGACAATTCTGTAAAGCAGGACTTTTCGAATCGTTACGCTGCTTTTTTCGCCCTTTTTTAATCAACTGATTGATCGTAGGCATCGAGTTAATCCTCTACCATTTTCTTATTGTGTCCGGTCGCTTATTTATCAGAGCTCAGCAAGTGAAGCAATGAAAAACCGGCTTGACCTCGCTATGTTAAACATTGCTTGCCAAATCTTCCGAAGCAAGACTTTTACGAATAGAGAGTTTTGTCGCTACGACATCACTTTCTTCAACCTCGTTGGCTTCCTTCGCAGTCAAACTGCGATAGTGATCGCAGCCTGTGCCTGCTGGAATCAGTCGGCCCATAATGACATTTTCTTTTAACCCCCGAAGGTTATCCACCTTGCTGGAGATTGCCGCCTGAGTGAGAACTTTGGTCGTCTCTTGGAAAGATGCCGCTGAAATAAAGCTCTCTGTCGTCAACGAAGCCTTGGTAATACCCAGTAAGACCGGTTCCCAAGTGGTGCCTCGCAACCCTTCCGCCTCTAGCCTGTCATTTACGTCATTAACTTCCATCTTCGCTACTGTTTCTTGCGGTAAGTAGCGGGAGTCACCCGACTCAAGGACCATAACACGACGTAACATTTGCCGAATAATGACCTCGATGTGCTTGTCGTTGATACGGACACCTTGAAGACGATAAACGCTTTGAATTTCATTGACCAGATACTCGGCTAAGGCTGAGACACCCATAATGCGTAGAATGTCATGCGGATTTGGCTGCCCATCAACCAAGGCCTCACCTTTACGCACATAGTCACCCTCGCTCACGAGCACGTGACGCCCCTTAGGGATCAAGTATTCCTTTGCCACGCCATCCGAGCTGGTGATGACAACCTTACGTTTTCCCTTGGTATCTTCTCCGTAAGAGATCGTACCGTCACCCTCGGCCATGATCGAAGCTTCTTTCGGCTTTCTTGCTTCGAACAGCTCAGCAACACGCGGAAGACCCCCAGTGATATCCTTGGTCCTCGTAGCTTCGCGCGGGATCCTTGCCAGAATATCACCTGGCTGAACAAGCGTCCCCTCATCGACGTTGACTATACAACCGATCGGAAGAGAGTAGGAACTCTTACCATTCTCGGACAATACGACATGACCTTTATCGTCGATCACCTCGATTGCCGGCTTGTAGGATTCGCCTTTAGATTCAATTACAACCTTACGAATCAGGAAGGTCACATCATCGACTTTTTCTTCAAGCGACTTGCCTTCTACCAATTCCAGATAACGCACCTTACCGCGGGCTTCCGCTACGATTGGGACCGAGAACGGATCCCACTCACCTATGCGATCACCTGCAGAAATTTTCTGACCATCAAGCACGAATAAAGCAGCACCATAGACAATGGGATAACTGTCCTTGGTTCTTCCCGAATCATCTACAACTTGAATCTCACCGTTGCGGGAGAGAACTACCAACTTATTGTCATGATTCGTTATGCAACGAATATTTTTAAACTTCACTGTACCAGTAAAACGACTTTCCAGCGTGCTCGTCTCAACTTTGTGGGTCGCAGTTCCCCCAAAGTGGAAAGTACGCATGGTAAGCTGGGTACCAGGTTCCCCGATCGACTGTGCTGCGATAACACCTACCGCTTCACCAACATCAACGATATTGCCTGATGACAGATCGCGACCATAACATTTTGCGCAAACGCCTCGTTTCGACAAACAAGCCAAGAGGTTTCGGATTTCCACCTCTTCGATTCCAACTTCAGAAATACGTTCACAATCCTCTTCCTCTAAAACTTTACAGTTTTCTACGAGGACTGCACCCGTTGTTGGATGGAGCAGATCGCCACCGGTAATGGTCCGACCCAGGATGCGTTCCGTCAAGTTCACACGAATTTCGGCACCTTCACGAACGTGGGTTACCATTACACCCTTGTTAATGCCGCAATCCTTCTCGGTAATAATCGCGTCTTGCGCAACATCGACAAGTCGACGTGTTAAGTAACCGGAACTCGCTGTTTTCAAAGCCGTGTCAGCCAGACCCTTGCGCGCACCGTGCGTTGAAGTGAAGTACTGAAGAACCGTCAAGCCTTCGCGAAAGTTAGCTGTAATCGGTGTTTCAATAATTTCGCCAGAAGGTCGTGACATCAAACCACGCATACCTGCAAGCTGACGAATCTGCTGAGCAGAACCCCTGGCTCCGGAGTCAGCCATCATGAAGATACTGTTTGTGGATGGGACCTTCTTTATAGTTCCATCACGATCGGTAATTTCTACCTGTGCGATATTGCTAAACATAGATTCAGCAATTTGTTCCGTGACGTTCGCCCAAATATCAACGACCTTATTGTAACGTTCACCTTCCGTTAGAAGACCTTCGGAATATTGCTCTTTAATTTTCTTAACTTCTTCTTCCGCATCTTTGAGCAGCTGCTTCTTCTCACCCGGGATAATCATATCCCCAATCGCGATGGATAGACCAGCACGGGTTGAATAGGTGTACCCTATGGTGCGAAGGGCATCCGCCATCAAAACGGTTCGCTTTGGACCACAAAGTCGGAAACAAACGTCGACGAGATCCGCGAGTTCTTTCTTACCGATGATTTTATTATAGTAGTCAAAGGGGATGCGCGACGGAATCATATCGGAAAGGAGAGCTCGACCCACTGTCGTGGTAACCAATTTCCCTTTCAAACGGACGCGAACAGGCGCTTGCAAACCAACTTCGTCATGATCGTAGGCTGCGCGTGCTTCTTCAAGACTACTATAAACCTCACCCGCACCTTTCGCCAAAAGGTTTTCGCGGGTCATGTAATAGACCCCCAGAACGATATCTTGCGACGGCACAATAACCGGTGAACCCGACGCAGGGCTTAAAATATTGTTCGTCGACATCATCAGAACACGTGCTTCCATTTGCGCCTCGATAGAAAGCGGCAAATGTACAGCCATTTGATCACCATCGAAATCCGCATTGAATGCGAAACACACGAGAGGGTGCAAACGAATCGCCTTACCTTCAATCAGAACAGGCTCGAAAGCTTGAATACCTAATCGATGCAAGGTCGGAGCACGGTTTAAAAGNNTAAAAGAATGGGATGTTCCTTGGTAACTTCCTCCAGAATATCCCAGACCTCTGGATGCTCTTTCTCAACAAGTTTCTTCGCACTCTTGATCGTTGAAACGATACCGTGCTCTTCAAGCTTGCAGTATAGGAAAGGTTTAAAGAGCTCGATTGCCATCTTCTTCGGCAAACCAGCCTGATGCAATCTCAGATCTGGACCGACAACAATAACGGAACGGCCTGAGTAATC
>PLEQ01000288.1:653-14357 GCA_003136475.1 Deltaproteobacteria bacterium | reverse complement strand
TCTGTGCAACCATGTGTCTCTTGGCTAGTTTCAGAATATGTTTTGGTGAGTCTTTCAGCTCGAGAGCTCTTTTCTGGAGATCTTGACTATCAGTATTCAAGTTCGCACCATCTCCAAAATAGAATTTCACGAGCTTCATGACCTCCTCACGAAGGTGAATATTATGGAAAAAAAGCTTATTGAGATGGCTAAGCTCATGGCGCAGCATAGCTCCGATATCACCTTGTTCAAGATGCATCTGTAAACCGTAGTTAAGGCTTTCAATCTCACTGCTAAAGCGTGATTCCGGTACAGGCGTGCCACCATGGTAGGGAATCGCGATAAAGTCTGGGCATTGGATTCGTTTTTTTCCGTTTTCTGCCTTTTGGGAAGTTTTAATTTCACAGGTTTTAAGCTTAGGGAAAGCTCCGTAGTGAACATTTAAGGCCTTGTTTAAAGTCAAAGGCAAAAATTTATGAAGCTCGGAGTAGAGCACGCTCAGTATATTTTTTAGTCTTACAGATTGGATTTGCTCAATGAATTTATCAAGCTCCGATGCCTCTTTAGCTTGAAAATAAACTCGCAGTGATTCTGGTTTGGTCAATTCTTTATCGTTTGAACTGCAGCTGCGACCTAAATCACCCTTACAAAAAAGTAGATGTCCAGCCTCGTCAGAGATGAGCAGGTTCAAAATGGCTTCTTTGAGAGTATTTTCATAGTACCCTTGGCTAAAGGCCGCCCGCTTTGTTAAGAGTTGGTCTTTGGACGTCGGCTCTCTAAGGAAAGGTAGATCCACCAAACTTGCGATTTCCTGGCTATCGGAGAGAAGGGTGTAAAGCCCAACAACAGCATCCACAAGATCTTTTTCGAGTCCTATCGGCTGTCCTTCCGAAAAACGCTTTGTTTTTGCCACATCAAGCACCAAATCGACCTCATCAATAGTGACCATGCCATGCTCTTTAAAGAGCTTAAAAATCTCTTTTAATGTTGCCAATTCAACTGCTTGATTTGGACTATTGTGATTCAATCGATCAATAAACAGTAGATAGAGTGTTTGAATGCTTGAGTTTGAAATCAGAACCGTGCGTTTTTCTTTGAGATCACGGACCAATCGAGTTTTCAAGTCTTCAAGTTTGACAGGATTGTAGTCATTTTGACGCTTGATAGTGACGACATCCACACCTCTTCCGAAAGCCTTGCCTAATGTATTCCTTAATTGCACAGCTACCGATGGAATCAGAGACTCTGGCAGAATAAGGATATTCAGGGTCTTTCTATCGTCTGTATAAACAGCATTTTTAAAGCTCAGTAGTGGTAAAATGGCAAAAGTCTTCCCTTTACCCATTTCCAACTCGACCAGTGCGCCCTTTGCTGCAGAGTCATTCTGCAGGCGACGGTTGAGATCGAGGTTTTTGAGAGCCTCGATTTGCTCAGACCTGAGAATGATNNGTTCTTCTGCAATGGAATACGAGCGGACTTGGGTTGCTGTTTTTACAAAATTTTGCAATTCCGCATCTTTGATAGATTGGTCCAGCATAGGCTTTTGAAGCATAGTGACCACATTGTCTATATCCTTAAGGACCCTGTTTAATTTTTGCGAAAATGTTGAAAGAAGCAGGTAGTCAGTCAAATTATTAAAAAGCTCCTGCGCCTCTTCAGCGTTTAAATTCGTCTTGCTACTCAAGAGGCTGTTAAGCGTTTGATCGGCATAGTGATGCAAGAGAAGTTCAAGATTCGGCTGCCTTTGCATATCGCCATTAAATTCGGAGGCCTGCCATAGGTTTTTAGGGAAAAGACTGCCATTTGGAAGGCGTTTGACCTCTTTTTTAATCTCTTTTTTTAATTTTGCGAGATTGCGATCAAGCTGCTCATAGCGTGTCAGCAAACGGGATTTTAGTTGCTGAAAATGGGGAATGTAATCGGGAGAGGCAGAGAAGTATTTTTCATTTTTCAATTTCGCTCGGTANNATAGTAATTTGGTATAAAAAAATCACGAAATAAATCTTCTACTGGGGTAGTTCCACAAATTATTTCCATCAATCGAGCTGGGCCAGACTTATTTTGATTGGAAGCGCTGCTAACTCCCTCTGTATTCTTCGCCCCAGTATTGCGATTAGTTTCAGGAAAAAATAGTAAAGTTAGCAAACTATCATAGATACGGTTATGCTCATCTTTTAAGTCCTTTAGCTCGAGAAAACCTAAATCCTCTTCAGAAATAAGCGGCTTTGCTAGAGAATAGTTCTCAATTCCATGATGAGTCAGATCAACTTTGTGCGGAGCAAGCGAGAAATTTAAGTTCTCGGAGATTCTCTTTGGCGGTTTATTTGATTTAGTTGCTGAAAACTTCCAAGGGAANNAAATGAAACGTGATGCCATCATTAAAATTCCCAAAAAAAGTGGTAAATCGATCACCATCATCATAATTATCGACAATTTCCTTTAGCTCCAGACTTGTTGGAAACACTTTGCTATGATCTTCACCGGCAAGAACTTTGAGCAGGGTTGGCACATATTTTTCATCGTCATTTCGGGATTTTAATACCAAAGAGAGGTAGGTTAAAAATTCCTCTTTTAGTCGACTTGTTTCGCTAGCTGCCCAATTCACCTCTTGGAAAATTCCGGAAAGAAACACAATCAACTTATTACGCAGTTCTTGGCTGTCTACCGAAAAGGAACGGGCTATGTCATAGGCTTCAAAGAATTTTTCGCTAAGTTTACCGCCTAGCATAAGATTTGTTCCTATCAGCGTGACATCGCTAAGAGTCGCTGACATTAGATTATTTATGAAATAAAAGGGGTAGCAGAGTGTTGTCTCTCTTTCGTATCTTTGGTAGTTTGTAATGGTTATTCCATGAATTAAGGATGATTGGTTTATCTCTTCACATCTAGCCTTAAACTTAATAGATAGAGATGTGGGTAAGGGTTTTTTTCTGTCAGGGCTTAAAAGGTAGTTGGTGGCAAAAATTTCATCCTCATTAGCAAGTGCGAATTTTGGACCAAGCTCATGTCTAATATTTAGGTAATATGTATAGAGTTCCTGAATGTGTTTTTCATTTTTTTCAAAAGATTCGGGTATAGGTATTGTTTCATAAGTCATATTTTTAATAAGACTCACGAGAGCTCTCATCTTGATGGCTACAGCTCGCGGATCGTGCACTTCAAAATCTTCTGAGTTTATCCACTGAAGAATTTCTCTTTCTCCATCAGTGTGCACACCATTGTGGGTAGCATAGTCTTCCAAATAGGCTCTCGCGCCTTCATAGTCATGGATTTGCAGACCTATAAGCGCTAAATAGAGTCTTCCCTCCTCATCGGATGGCAGAATTTTCCCTTCCTTTGATAATTTGAAAGTTAAATAGCGTTGACTTCCAATGCCATACTTTAAAAACTGTCTATCTAAAGTGCTCTCTTTCAAAAGATATTTATTGCTAGCATTAAATCCAAAGCGGGCAACGAGGATTTTCTTCTCGTCCGAATTGTCAGACTTTTCCAAAATGATATAGTGACCAAGATTCCTGAAATACTTGAGGTACTGCTCTCGCGCAATTCTGTAACCGGGATGATCGTCAGTTTCAAGCTGGCCAATTTCGTCAGCTTTGAATTGTAATTTAAAGCGAGGAAGCTCAATTTTTATGAGTTTGTTCTGAGCGTCGTACCAGGTCCATATATATCGAGAATCTTCAAATTTAATAAAAAATGCTAAAGGCGAAGCATCCGATAGCAGCGGTCGAAAGTTTAAGTCAGAAGTTGAACCATCTGAGCTATGCGCTTTTATAGACTCAATCTTCCATGTTTTTTCACCGCTTATTGTGGATTCGATGCGAAGTTTATGGGTGTCAGCATCAAAGGCCAGGAATTTTCTCTCCCCAATTGCTGGAGTCGGCCATTCGCCAGGTTTTGAGTCCAGTTGATCTAGGAAAGAAGTTCTACTAGCTACCGACATCCAGTTGCTCATGCCGGGGAAGATAGCATAGTTGTTCCGTTGCTTGCCGATTGATTTGAGTATTCTTAAAATGTATACGTCATCCTCTTCTTCCTCATTATTTTGTTCATGCGCAAGTGCTTCTTCAATGATCTGACTTTCGTTCACATATTGATACCATATTGTACCGACTCTTTTTTGGATGATAATACCTTTTGACGAATTTTTTACCAGGATATCTCGACCATCAGTATCTTTGATTTGATAGAAACCATCCCCTAGTAGGATCGGAATAAATCGATTATCCATTGCGACTTGGGATTTGAATTCGGCATTTTGAGAAATGCTTTCAGGCAGTGTGCTTAAACTGTTTTTTTCGAATTTCAAATCAGGCTGCAAAAGATTAATGTAGACTTTTCGTTCTTCATTTCTTTCATTTTTACTGGTTCCAACCCAGTTCCAGCTTCTAAATTCCTCTTCCTTCGGCAAAACAAGAGACTGATCCTCCGCTATCTCTACAGGTTTCGCTATTTCCGCTAGCTCCACGGGTTTCACAATTTCCGCTAGCGTGATGGGTTGAGAATATAGACCTTGCCAAAGCCTACTAACTAAGGCTGAAAAATCTCTTATAGGATTGAACCAGCTTTCTCCCTCCTGATTGTCAGGAGCGGTCATCAAGTTGTTCTGGTCTGTCGTGTTGCTATCGATCGTCAGACTGTTGGTGGCNNAGACCAATCGATTTTTTGTGGGTATAAATTATACACAATACTATTGAGAAAGTTTTGTGCATCTGTTGGGTTTGACAGTAGTTTTCGCAGTGGCTCTATCTTTCTGAACAGAATTCCGTCGATCTCATTTTCTTCCTCCAGACTAAAGAGCTCTGAGCTTTTTGAAATTGGAAATAGCTTTCTGTAGATGAGAGCCGTCAGCAATAGGGTGGCATCTTCGACGCTTTGTGGATCAGAATTATAGAGAAAAGAGTGTGCGATATCTCGGTATAGGACATTTTTTATTTCACTTTTTTGACTCACGTCTTGCGGAAGATCTTTGAGAATTGCGGTATATTTGGCTCGAGAGTCTAAGAATACCGATCTTGATTCGGCTCGGGCATGGTCCTGAAACCCTTGGTTTATCCTCAAGATAAAACTAGCAGTAGAAAGGTCGTCCTTTCTAAATCTGTTAAAATTTATTTTACAGAATTCNNCATTCGGGGTGATTTATCAAGTTGTTCGGCCAGTAGGTTTGCTTCAAAAACGAGTTGCTTAAATAGAATTTGAAATTTTTTCTGCTGCAAATAGTCAGGATGCTCATTGAAAAAAGCGATGGTCTCAAGGATCTGCTGATCGCGATTTCCACTCAGATACATTAAGCTGCGATACGTTTCGAGATTTAGGTTATCTTTTTCTTGATTCGGAAAAATAATAGCTTCATTGTTTTCATCATTACGTTGACGTAACGGAATAGTGCCATCTTGGTAGGGGTGCAGTTCAATTTGATTGTTAGCTAAATTTTCAAGTTTGGTTTTTTCACAACTAACGCCAAGATGGTGTGATGGATGAATTGCGGCAATAGTATTTGTTCCAATGATATTTTCTTCTTCTGGATTGCCGGACATTAGTGTAACACACTGGCCAAAGATGGAATAACTAGCTCTAAAGCTAGTGAGATTGTATCGGGAGACCTCATACCGGAGTCCAATACCTTGTGATATGGCGTCGCTCTTCTTGGTGTTTTCGTTGAAGTGTTCTTTATAAAGCTTGTTTATTGAGCTGCTACTAAAGGTACCATGAAAAAAGTAGTGCGTAATAAAGGAAACGCTTCTGATATCAAAAAATATCTTAGGTAGCGGTGATCTCTTTNNAGTATCTTTAGTTTTCTCATCCAGGAGGTAGATGTTGGAAAAGGCCAAGTGCAAGTCTGGCCATTTGACATAAGGGGGAGCTCCAGCTGCATTGCTCCAGTGTTTATTGTCACTATAGGCTCTGTCACTCTCTGATTGAAAAATGTGGCGATACGCTTCCCTCCCTATTGGAGGATAATTAGAGAGCTGAAAAAACTCTGGTTCTTTTTTATTTTTCTTGCCTTGCCAAAATGTTTGCATCTCTTTGAGAGCAATCGTCCATCGTGGATCTTTCACGGTCATCACAAAAGAGAAACCGTTAAGAAAGTAGGGCAAAACCTCTTGGTAGAAATTTGGCTCTGGGTCTTTAAAGAAAGGATTCGTCAAGTCTTGGTTACGATACATTTCGAAGAGTAGCGAGGCCAAACTTAGGAATTTCATTTACACCAAATAGTCCTCGGGCAGGAGTCCGCGGTTATCGCTCCAGTTATGGTGTATATTATGGAAAATTGCGGCTAGGTAGTATTCATTGAACTTGCGAATCGAACGAGAAACATCTTCAATCTCTTCTTTAGTGAGACTTAGCCAAAAGCTTCGATCTAAGGGTAGTTTAAGTGCGATATCGCGACTTAACTGCATGAAAAGATTTTGGACATGGACGGGGTTTTTTTGCTCTTTGCCGATATAGAGTGCCCCGTTTACATCGGAAAACTTTTCCAGGAAAGATCTTAGGTCGTTTCCAATCGTTTTAGTCTCTGCTTGCCAATGGGTGCTATCCTGATAGACAAAAGGCTCTTCATCTGCATTCGTAAGACCCGGGTCAGGAAGAATAAAATCGGAACTTGGGAGATTAGGATATTTAGAAAGGTAAGGTTTATCTGTATAGATAAATGGTTTAGCTTTTTCGTTATTAGCGTGTTCTAGGTTTTGTTCAGCATGCGTGAGTATGGATTTGTATAGCGACTTGCGGCGTTCAAAAAGAAATGCGATTTCGCCTTCATCAATAAACCCTTTTTGCAATTTGCGATTTGCGAGCATTTCAGCAGTTAGGAATGTAAGAGAGGTTTCTACCAAAAGAAAAAGAGGTTTGATATGCTGCAAACGAATTTTATTGCGTCGAATAAATTGATCGAAATACTGTAGCCGAATAAGGAGTTCGAGTGAATCACCTTGATGGTTATCTGCAATAATATGTTTGTAGTAGTAAGGGATTGAATAGTAGGCACAATTTCCTGCGATTTGCGGATCCATGAAGTCTTCAGTGGAAAGCTGCATAGTCTTCGAAACACCACCATATTCATCGAAAATAAGGTAGATTAGATTTTCTAACGAGTTATGAGCCCCGCCACTGTTAGCTTGAAAGCTAAGATCTCGAATGCTTTTTGCAATCATCGGACTGGTGAGCTTTGAATAGGGAATTTCGGAGCGTTCGACAAAGGGAAAGTAGCGAGTATTTGTTCCTATCAAAATTGAGGGATGAAAGGAAATGCCAGCACCCATGTTAAAAACACGTGCGGTATAGGTCCCCGCGGCTTCGCGTTCAAATTGTATAATAACTTGATGGCGCTCGGTTCCAGCCAAAAAGTGAATAGCATCGCCCGGGAGCTTTAAACGTACGTCAATGAGTTCCACCATTTTATTGTAGAAAGTGATTTGCGATACTATAAAAGCATTTGTCAAAACGATGGCGTCTTCGCCCTCACGCAATATGCGATCGAAAGTTTTCGATGAAATATCAGGAACGGGAGCATCTCCTAGAAATTCATGATTGTCGATGTTTGAAAGGTCATGGCAGGGGNNGGCAGTATTTTTCAGAAAGCTCTGTCGGGTGACAAGATGTTCTGTTGTCGTGGGTAGACCTTCATAGCCTGATTTTTTTTGAAAATTGGCACCCTGGACATGGGCAAAAATGCGATCGTCCATGGACTGAAGTTGGAATGGGCGCATATCATTAGCCGGTTCATTTTCATACGGCTGAGTGATTTGCTGAACTCGGCAGTAGGAAATGTAGTTTTGAACTTTGCGGTATGAACTCGCTAGATTATTTAAGTCACCGTCCTTGAGAAAGCCACTNNAGCGAACTGAGCTCTTGCCGTTGTTTGGAGTCCCAACAGCTAACGCCATAGTTGAGGCTTTTGATTTTTTCCGTCGTGAGTTGCCAAGCTTGTTCATAACGCGCTAGGCAAGTCTCCTGCTCATTGGACGCAAAAATGTTCTGAGATAGTAAAGAAATAAGAAGAAGTATCACGCGATAGCTGTGCATAAAACGAGACCTTAATTATGTACAAAAAATGAAGAATTGCTTCGGTTTTTGAGTGGATCCAAAGTTAGGAAGTCGAAGCGTAGATTAACGTACTAACATTATTGCATTCTAGAGGAAGCTCATGCACCTCGAATCCACGGCGGATTCTAAAATGAAATCCCGCGCGCATCAAGCGAAAGCTATCCTTTTACGCAATTTTTAGCAGAAGACTACCGATTTTATTGATTTGACAAAGTTTTTTTCCGCCTAAGCAGGATCGGTGTTAGAAAAGATTCTTGCCGACAAAACATTTGCAAATTCATCCGGAAGTCTTCAAAGCTTGTGCTAGTCTCTCGAAAAGCTATCAAGTTGATAAAAAATTTAGGACCTTCCAATGCGATTGAAATGCGGACTCATTTTAAAACACTCAGATAGAAAAGCTGATGCAGAAGTTCCCATAGTTGATGGTGATGTAGGCAAGTCCACAAGTTCTGATTCAGGTGGATTCACCTTGCGTAATACGGATTGGGACAAAATTAACAAATGGAAACATAGTCTTGTTAAGAGTTGCAACGTTAGTGACGTACTCCAGGACCGTCCTTCACCTACCCGTGGTCTCGATGCTAAAGTCTTCCTTGGTAAAATAAAGCACTCACTTCTTCTTAAGAGCCAAGGGAGTGAATTTCNNGACGTCACCGTTCTTGCTGTTGAATTGCGACACGAGGGTGCCTTGTGCGAACTCTACGTCTCGGGAAATAAAGTTTATTCCACGATCCTCTATCAAACGGTCCCGATTGCTGCCCATTGGTACCCCGGTAAAACACTAGGAGAACCGGTACTAGCGGCTAGCGAAGTGCAAGCGTTAAAAAATTCTTCATCGGGAGTACTAAAGAACCATCGCTTTGCGGAGAGTCTCTTTGCGAAATTGAGCGCTGATCAGAGAAGTGTAAAATTCATTGCAGAGTATTTGGGCATTGCCGAAGCTGAAGCCGAACGTATTTTTGTCGAATCACCCACTTTCAATCTTTTATATACAGCCTCGTTTCCCGGGCGTGAGCAAGTCTTGCCGTTTGGTTTCAAACGGACTGAGCTCTACGGCAACACGCAGGAACTGCTGACAATGATCGACAAGTCCACCGCCCTCCCCCTTTCCATCAAGATCAAAGCCCCGCATTGGCAGGCGGAGGGCGTAAGTAATTCTGCAGACGATGGCAATTGGGTTTTGAACACACGGGTTTCAGTGCAGCCAGCACGAGAAGATAGGCAGTATCTGGAGTATACTGCAGGCTCCGTTGAGCTTAAGGATGCGGTCCCTTTCGACGACCAGGAAGCCATGCGATGTTTGCAGCGACGGGTGAATTTTATGAGCGCTATTTTTGCTCCTCAGGTGCCGAATTTTAAATGGGCGGAAAGTCCTTGTTGGGCGCTAACTGCGGACTTCGATGCTGCAGTGTTGCATAACAAAGAGGTGAAAGCTCTCCTGACTAAATTTCTCGCCCAAGTGACTCCGGCAAGGAAAGCCAATTTGCTGCACGTTTTGATCGCCTTATTCAAGATCGTACCTCTTTTGCTAAGCTCGAAAGCTGGCAGCATTCTCTGGCGGCTAGCGAAGCTTTCAAAGCTCGGGAAGATAAACGAATGGAGGGAGAGCCTACCAAGGTATGGTACAACAAGCACTTTATCGAATTCGCAGCCCGAGCTTTCGAAGAAGGCTGGCTCGAACGTGAATGGCAAAACGTCGAGACGATTGCTCAGCTCAGTCAGAGCAGGCTTTCCTGTAAGCATTACAAAAGTGTCAGCTCGCTCGTGCATTGTCACAAACCAGAGCTATACTCTAAAGGGGCCGGACTCTTTTTGGATCCCGCTTTCGGCAGTCGCTACGAAAAGCTCGCTCTTGACTTTCAACGCTATCTTAACGATTTTTCTGCCAGCGAGTTCATGCGTACACGCAATATGCTTGAAGATAGTTTCTATGGACCCGTATGGAAGACCTGCTCTAACACCCAATTCCAAACTAACACTCAAAGCTTGAGCAATCTTCTATCGCAAGTCAAAAACACTTCGGACTGGCTGCAGCGGAATCAAAAGGAAGATGAAATTCGGAATCTTTTGGAGACTTGTAGACGTTAAAAATAATGATTTTTTATTCGGATGACTCACTACACGTCCAATAGTGGCCAAGCCAAACAGCAGGCACGATACCTAGAGACAGGACTCCTAATGCCATTCTACCGGTTTTGACTGCCGTGCTTTGACTGATGGGACGATTCAATAGTTTGTTAAAATTGAGATAGGTGCCAAACACAAGTATTGGAGTCATAAACGAAGCCGAAATATCAAATGTTTTTGATGGATATTGCATGGCCAGTATAAATATTTCAGATAGGGTCAACAGGAATGTTGCAATATGAGTTTTAGTGTTTGTTCGCTTCCCAATAATGGGAAGATCGGCTGATCTAGGGAGTGCTCTATGATATAACATATACAAGACAAGCGGAGCTGCAATACTGGTGATTCCCAGTGTATTTAAGCTTTGACTGCAATACGAAGGGGCTATTTCTTCTTCTTCCTCGGTCTGGCTGAATGATTCTGCTGAACACAAAAGAAGCATTCCCAAGATCACGAATTTCTTAAACATAAGAACCTCAAAAGTTAGTGCCGAGAGCTGCGTTCGAATAGGCTAAGTTCCGCGCTCAGTCATAAGGGACTTAGTGAACCTTTGGAATAAGTTTTATCGGGCTGCAATGCATGGGTCGTCGCAATTTTTGGCCGTTTAAAGAACATAGTGTTTATGAGAAAAATATGAGAATAGAGGGCAACCTACTCATGGTGGTTGTCATTCATATAAAAAACGGAGAGATCAAAGGAATTCAACCATGCAATTTGCAAGATCGTTTCTTCTTGGCTGTATTCTTTCGTTTCTTTGTACATCACCTCTCTTTGCTCATCATTTGAGGCCAAATCATGTGGCGCTGTTTGTGACTCCCCAGCGGGGGCATTTGGCAAATTTGCAGGATCTTGTAAAAATTCTGGTAAAAAATAACACCCGTGTGGATGTGTATATATTGAGTTGGCAGGGAGAGGTTTTAGCCGAACTGAATAAAAAAGTGGCAAACGAGTTTGAGAATTTGGGCGCCCACTTGATACGGGTCGATGAGTATTTTTTTATGGAGATGGGTAATCTGTCTTCTGATTTTCGAGTGCCGCGACGAGTTCCGGGNNCTGCAAACCATGCAGGAACGCAAACCGGAGCTCATTGTTTTTGAGTCCGAAGCTTATGAAGGTTATTTAGCAGCGAAAGTTCTGCAGATACCTAATATTCAATTCCTGAGTTTTTTTCCTGAACGCGAAGATCCTGCACGCAAGGCAGTGATAGCATCCGACAGTTTTGTAAAAACCACGCAAAAAATTTTGCAAGAGAAGTATGGTATAGATTTTTTAGACGACTATCGCACACTGACGGAGTCATGCTATTCCAGCGGCAGTGATGTTAATGTTTTTTCAACGTATGAAGGACTTGTAGGAGCATGCGAAGCTCTTGAAAATGAGCTGGTGGATAATGATAAAACCGTTTTCTTGGGCGGCCGAGAAACTGATTTCTATGGCCTAAAACTTGATCCAATTCNNAATTATCTATGTGAGTTTCGGAACCATTATTGGTGAAGTTATTCACAAGTTTTCAGTCAGTGGCAAACTATTCGTCGATTATTTTTTTGAAATGATTGCTGAGCTTGCTAAGGAAAGATCCGATTGTTTTTTTATAATTTCACGCGGAAATGTACCAGAACTTGCAGATAGTTCCGAAATGGATAATGTATCCGTGCACTCTAAGATCGCGCAAGTTTCACTACTCGCACTCTGTGACTTGATGATCACGCATGGTGGACTCGCTAGTGTCACAGAAGCGACGAAGCTTGGACTTCCGATGGTCGTTGTCCCGATTTGTCTTGACCAACATGCCATAGCAGATGTTGTTGAAAAGCTTCAGCTAGGAGTGGCATTTCAGCATTCTAAAAAGACGCGTTTTGAAGTTCGACCCATTTTTTCAGGTCACTACTCGTCAGGAGGTCTTACGAAGGAGGCTCTAGCGGATGCAATTGATCGCATGCTCGCTCCTGCGCAAGTTTCAAAAAGTCAAAATTTCGCAAAAGATCTGAGTGACGGTGAAAGATTTGAAGACAGAATTTCTAAACTCTTTCAACTGGCTCGGGCGCGGAGGACGCAAGGAGCGTTTCCAGACAAATAGAAGATTGGCCGAGCGAGGCTTTGAGCTCAGCAAATTGGCGCCTAGCTTCAGGCAGGCTGGCTCCCCGTCGGGTGCAGCTGAGCAAGCGGTTTTTCATGGCATGTTCAGAACCGACGAATTCGGTCGCGGTGACTTCGTAGCCATGCGCACGCATGAGGAGCATACGCATCACATCCGTCATCTCAGCAGCAACTTCGCGGCGGAAGTGATGGGAGCGAAAGATGGGAGCAAAAGGAAGGTCTTGGTCTACTAAGCTTTTCCAGGCGCGCGCGAGCTCGGCTTGGCAGCAGGGGGCTACGGCTAGAAAATCGGCTTTGGAATGAACGCCAAACGCTAAAGCCTTATCGCTAGCCGTATCACAGGCATGTAAGCCGATGATGACGTTCGGTCTTTTTGCAGCCTTTTCAGCAGATCGAGAAAAAGCTTTTTCATAAAGTTGCGACCAGCTAAAGTCGTTAATATCGCCTTGGATGAATTGTAGAAGATCTTGGTAAGCTAGTTGCTTTGCTCTTTGTTGACTCGCTTCGATAAGTTTTGCGTTGGCGTCGATCCCAATGCACTCGATGGGATGCTGAAGCTTTTCTTTGAAAAACCAAGTGATGAGCAAACTGAGATAGGAATTGCCACACCCGATGTCCACAATCCGGACAATGGGATGCTTCTTGGATAGATCTTCCAGGTCTTGGCTTATCAAGGCAAGCATGTGGTTCACCTGTCTGAACTTCCGAACATTATCAGCTGACATTGAGCTGTCATTACCCAGAAGGGACATCACACGCAGCAATTCAGGAGCGGTACTCGGGGTGATCAGCAGTTTTTTACCACCGGTAACTTTTTGAACTTTTTCGCTGGTCCAATATTTCTGTGCTTTTGTAAGGAATTCTGTAGTCATGGCTTCTCTTATTAAGGATCTTAGAATGCTCTCATATAGCCTTTTTGAGGAAATATAAATACAGAATTCTTTGTTTGTTCCCATGCTCTCGCAGCTTCCCGTCATCTCGCAGCGTCTTGTCATCTCGAACGCAGTGAGAGATCGCAGTCTTAGTGCCGATGTCCAGATTGAGCCAAATCCTCTAGACGAAGAAGTCATTTAGGTCTAAAACTCCCCCTCAACAGTTCGCTCTGCCAATTTCTATAATTTGGGAGCTATACATGCAAAATTTTTTGACTGCGTTCGTTCTATTTTCGCGTTAACGTTTCCTTCGTATGCCGTGCCTGTCAGGGATGGAGCCCAATTTGCTGAAAAGACAGAAGCGGAGCCGTTCGTAAAATCTGGGGATGCGACCTTTGCTACGGGTTATCTGCTTATGGGCCATGCTTTAGCGGGTTTATATTTGCTAACAAGTCCCCGTGCTGCCTGCTACCCTAAGGTCTTAGCAAGCGTTGTTATAGCGGCTAGTTGGTTGTATTCATTCAAAAGTTCAATATTGATAAGGATCTCTTTTGGGAAATGGGTGAAGATGGAAAAGCTGGAT
>PLEQ01000288.1:0-620 GCA_003136475.1 Deltaproteobacteria bacterium | reverse complement strand
GGATTGGGCTTGTGGGACTGGGATTGCCAGTCGAAGCTTTCTGGGGCAGTTTCAGGATTTGGTGGCTGAAGTCTTTGTTTACGATCGGTCGGCCAAAGCCAGTCAGTTTGCTTTACAAGCTCTGGGCAGAGAGTTCCCCCACGCCAAAGTTAAAAACTGGTTACCCGAGCGCACGCGGCCCAATGTTTTATTGCTTAGTCACGTCATCAATGAACTCGATAACAAGACGCTCACAGAACTTAAAACACTTATTTCGCAGGCCGAGCTTACGATTTGGGTAGAACCGGGAACGCCTAAGGTGAGCCGGAGTTTGCTCGAGATGCGTGAGTTTTTTCGGGCTGAGTTTACGATTCTGGCGCCGTGTCCGCAGCAAGCGGCCTGTCCGATGTTGGCGCCCGAGAATGCGGCTCACTGGTNNCTCTCAAAATTGACCTGCGTAGTTTAGCGACCAGCTTTCTTATTCTCACGCGTCAGCAAACGGCTTCCGAACAAGCCGAAAATCGGGTGCTGGGCCGAGCCAAGCGTCTGAAATCACACGTTGAGATCGTAGTCTGTAAGCCCTCGGGGCAGCTGGCAAATCTCCAGGTGCCTAAGCGTTTAAATTTACAAGAGTATAAGCG
>PLEQ01000198.1 GCA_003136475.1 Deltaproteobacteria bacterium | reverse complement strand
CTTTAGGTGGTCTTGCGCGTTCTCGTTTTAATGAACAACGTTGGACCTTTTTGCGTGCAGATGATGGCGTTGCAGGTCAGTTTGAAAAACTCGAATTCATGTCGGCACCATGGATTCCCTGGGAAGGAAGCATAGGGCTTGAGTACTTTGATGATCACGTAGACTTAGTTATGTATTGAATCTATCCTTTTATTGCTAGATTAGCGGTTTTTTGGATTGCAAGAGCTAAGCTATTTCTTCTGGCCGAAGGAACAACCNNACAGAGAGCTTTCTCATTTAGAGACATTTCTATGACGCTCAATAGCTGCAAGGCTTTCCCCTGAAACCCAAATATTCGCAATTAAACTTTTGTAACTCTAAATAGAGCACGCCTAACACTGTGAATACCGTTTCCAACAAAATCAAGACCGTCTACTCGGAGGCCAACCTTATTGAAACTCGTTAAAAAATCGGAGATCGACCGCTTAAAGCCAGTCCGGACGCAAATTTTACGTTTAAATAAATACCAAAAAACTAAGCTCATTAAGGTAGAACTGTTGATAAAATATAGCAGTTGTTCCTTNNGGACTCTTTTTATTTCTGAAAGCATCTTTGAAAAATCGTTACGATCGAAAAAATATTCAGCAGCCATAACAACAATGCAATCGAAGAAACCATCTTGAAGAGGCAGGCTTCTGTTATCTGCAATTAGAGTGTGAATTTTTTTAATATCTGCAAAATTAGCTATGACATTGACCATGTGGTCGGTAATATCGGCAAGCCAGTACTCTTNNGTATTCAAGATAGCCGTCACCGACAGACAAAAAAAGTACTTTCTCTTTTTGTTCTATCAGTTTTTTAAGCTCTTCCTCAAAATAAATTGGCTTTGGGGCTTTTGCCATATGAGTAAGAAACTGCTCTTTGTTGGTAAGTCCCTCAGCAGCCTTCTTCATACTCACACAATAGTCCGAGGTGGAGGAAATTTTAAAAATATGCTTTACAGGCATTCCGGGGTAATAGGCGTTGAGAGAATGCAATTTTTCCATAAGTTAATGGCTGATTAAAGGTTTAAATTTGAGTTGTGCATTACTGGCTACTAGTCCGTTAAGTCATTGCGCTCAACTTTGGATCAAAACGAAACCGGTTTATTTTCTTCCTCTTTGCTTCCCGTCATGACATAAATAGAGTTCAAAGCTACGAAAAGGATCAAACCGAGGCATATGCTTGCGAAGTCAAAGTAGTAGGCTTTATGCGGGTTTGCTAAAACACCCAGCAGGACAACAAAGAAAATAGGCAAAGTCACCGCAAAATCAAGCAGTAGGTAATCTAAAAATAGCCGGTCTTTCCACCGATGCCACGAGATGCGCAAGCATATAAGATAGATAAAAAATCCTATAGATAGAAGACCCCATTGGTGACGACAAATATTGTCGATTGCGCTGACAGCTTTTGATAGATAGATCCGTGTCACAGTTAGCGGGTCATTCATTAAAATTTTGAAATACATAGAACGAATAGTATCAAAATAGTGGTCGCTGAGATAAATGATATCAGGCTCAAGTTTGCGAACATTCTGTTCTGCTACCCAGTCATTCCAGACGATGCCCCAAGGGTTGGCTTCTGTCCCTAAACCTAGATAGAGAGCGTGCGAAAAGCCATGCGCCGTGACCTTTTTGTGACTTACTGGAGGTCCACCCAAGGCTGGTCGAAGATACAGAATATTCGATGGGATAACGAATGCAGATATTCCCACTATCAATAAAAAGGCACCGAATTTTTTCCACGTCATAATATTTGAGTAAAATTTTCGGCAGAAAAAAAGACTTAAGAGAATAGTAGCGACACCTCCGAGAGCGATCGATTGTCGAAGCAGGCTCGCCCAACTTAAAGCTAGAAAAATATATACTAGACCACCAACGAAAGGTTTGCCTTGCCTCTTGCGAGCTATGAGATAGAGCATTGTAAGAGTCGTGCTGATCACCAAGCAGTATATTCCTAATGATGCAGAGACGACATCGGAGGCTTTTTCCTCAAGTACCAGGCCAAAGGCAAAGCCAGTAACGACCAGAAAAAGAGAGACCAATTCCATTTTGAATAGCCAGAAAAGCCAGGTGAGAGCCAAAATTCCAATGACGTTAATCAACAAATTGATACGGACTAAATCCAAAAGTTCCACTGGCCGATTTTGGAAAAAACTCCAAATACTAATTAAGAGAGAATGTCCACGATCGTCCGCTTGATCAATCTCTTCCGCGAGCTGGACAGGGCCGTGGTCACATAATACAAATATTTGTCCAGTTTTTTTCGCGCATCGAGCGATTTCGACCCAGTCATTCGACCTACCGTTTTCCAATTTCATATTATTTGCAATTTCACTAGCGTGTTCCCAGTAATAGTAAACACGACCCATACAAAACATGGCTAATAACACGAGCAGAGCCACACGGAAGAATTGCGGTTTTTTGCGGAAAACATCTTTCATGAGATAATATCTTTCCTTTTGATGCTGACATATCGCGGAAAAGAGCTACGAAAGGATAATTGCAGTAGATACTCAGATAATAAACCAATTAAAAGCGAGTTGACGCCGCCAAAAAACCCAATAAGCAACATCAAGCTTGCCCAACCTGGGATCGTCTTACCCATTAAATATCCGTAAATTGCGTGACCAGTAAACAATAGACTTGCAACTAAGACCAGACTTCCAAAGAGCACCGAGAAGCGAAGCGGCAAGTCCGAATATCGGACTAATCCTCCAAGTCCGAAACGAATCATCTTTCTTAGCGTGAAGCGCGAAACTCGTCCATCGACAAAGCCTTGCTCATAGACAAGCGCCGGGGCATGAGGCGCAAGCCACATTGCAAATATTCGCGTAGACCCACAGTTCGGCAAAAAATTCTGGGTTTGTCGAAGAATTTCGCTATCCCATAGTTTAAAATCAGACATTCCGGAATCAATATTAATTCCGGAACCTACGCTAATCAGTTTATAGTAGAGTGAACTACTGACCCGTTTGAACCACCCCAGTTCCGCACAAGATTTCCTTTTTGTATGAACGATAGTCCGGGTTTTGAGCCAGGTTTCTATCAAAGTTGGGATGAGGGGAATAGGGTGTTCACCGTCGGCATCTAAGCTTATGGCGAAATCTGACTGGGGCGCAGCTCGGAGTAAACCGGCTATCACCGCTGCTTGGTGACCAAAGTTCTTTACAAAATGAATGTAATCTAAGCGAACATCACTCGTGACAAGAGATGACCGGCTAAGATTTTCAAGAATTTCTCCAGTTTTGTCGATGGAGCCATCATTTACAACTACGACTGTGAACTCAAACGCCTGAGAATGATTTTTATTAAACGTTTCCAGCAGGAGAAACATGGATCGCAAGAAGGTCTCTATGCCAGCTTCTTCGTTGTAAGCTGGAACTATAATAAAGCCCTTTATTTTTAACGCAGTTTGGTCATGCAAGGGAAGACTTCTTTCTTTTGGCGACGACCAATTGAATATCAAAAAGATTGAGATACACTGGTAGGTTTAACAAGAATGACCCAGGTAATTTGGCTATATGAAGTCGCCACCTGCTCAGCACACTTGCCAGGTACTCCTTGAGCGGTCGATACATCCCAAACGATTTGAGATATAAAATCTCAAAGCCCCTTGATTCAAAATAGATCCGAAAGGAATTGCGATTGGGATAGTTTAAGTGCGATGGAGGGTGGAATTGTCGCCATTTTTCTTTTCGTTTTTGTGGAACCCATTGCCCCGAATCGACTGTGGACAAAGCGATCGTCACCTCGGGACTAGCGCAATCGATAAGCTCGTCGAAGGTACGAGCTGGGTTTTCAAGGTGTTCCCACAAGTCCCAGGCAAAAATATAATTTGGTTTTTGTCGGACGATCTCTTCTCGATAGTGTTCAGAGAAAGGCGACAGGACCTTCAAGTTTTTCTTAAGAGCCATTGACCGAGCGTAGTTTGCGGCCTCCACTCCCATGAGGTTTTTAAATCCTTGCGTTCGCAACAATTCAATGAACTCTCCGGTAGCACAGCCGATTTCCAACACAGAATCCTGTTCAGGGTTCATGCGCGAGAGAGCATTAATAATCGTCACTTTTTTCGAAAAATTTTTCAGTTGGGAACGCTTTGCTGAAGCGTAGTCAAGATACTCTCCCCCTTTAAAGTATTCTTCGTTATAAATGTTCTCTAAAGGCGGAAGATGAGAAGTATCTACGGTCCAAGCAAGACACCGCCCGCAGATCTGTGTCGGATGAGTCTGCGCAGCAAAGCTTGAACGCAGAGGGAAGAATTCAGATATCATACCGCAGTTTCTGCAGGTGACGCTCGCCAAAATTCCTCCAATTTATAGAAATGATATTTGTCTAATAGAATTAATTAGCAAAGGCAAATCTGTCAAGATATTCTTTCAAAGGGGGTATTGNNAGGCTAAAGGCAATTGGCATCAAGGTTTAGCCAAAGCGTCCCAATTCGAGTGTCGACAAGTTGACGCAAATTTGCAAGTTTTTCGGTTCCAGCATAGAGCTGAGACTGGTCACCAATTTTAAGCACCCTGACATTTTCGGTTCTTTCCAGGCCGATGGGCTGATTCCTATCGAGAAGTATATACTTGGACTGGTAGCA
>PLEQ01000010.1:2973-3469 GCA_003136475.1 Deltaproteobacteria bacterium | reverse complement strand
AAGCGGTAGAGCCAATTCTGTCCTTTTGGAGCCGTCGAAGTCTAGAGTGAAAACGAAGGATTGTTAGTGATCGCTCCGATCTTCTCTCTTCTTCTGATCACGAACGAGTTTGCTCACATACCAGGCGCTGATCCCACTTTTCTTTGCAGATTTTCGAATCGAGAAGTTATGTCTTAAAACAAGCTCTACAGCGTTCTTTTTTTTCTCTGAAGAAATCAGTGCTGGTCGACCACCGACCTTACCATTTTTTCTCGCTACTGCTAAACCTGCTTTGGTGCGCTCGCTGATCAGGTTGCGTTCCATTTCCGCAACGCTGGCTAAAACTTGTGTGACTAATTTTCCTGAAATCGTCGAATAGTCGACTCCCTCACGTAGTGAAACGAAAACCACACCCTTCTTTTCTATCGTTTCTAAAAGTTGGAGAAGATCCAATGCGCGTCGTCCCAAGCGATCAAGAGAATAAACGATGAGGCGATCCCCTTTTTTGAGCTCTTTC
>PLEQ01000010.1:0-2954 GCA_003136475.1 Deltaproteobacteria bacterium | reverse complement strand
ATTCTCCTAAAATAGGAAATGTAATCTAAGTTCACCTTTTATATTACGATATACCCATCGGAATTCAAACGGGCGTTTTGATTACATTTATAAGTCATGAAACTACCTGTTTTATTGGGGATTTTGATTTTAGCTAAAAGCAGCCAGTCAACTCGGGGCCCAAAAGTTTGACTTATTTGACACTTAAAACAAGTATTAGACGAATTGTATCTATTTATTATTATAAATATAAAACAACAGTCACAACAAACAGTCACCGAGTGAGTTATGGAAATAAACCTAGCCCAAGAATCCATCCAACCTGTGCGACAGGGAGCTGTTAGTGAACGTGGAGAGATTTTCGGCAAACTTCAGAACGATTTTGAACGCGGAGCCTTTCCCTGGATCGGAAATTACAAAGATTTTGCTCTCGGATACATCACGATTTCTTCGACACTGCATGCGTTTGTGGATTCACCTGCACGTCCGATCGGATCTTTTGTGATTGGATCATCCTCATCCGGCAAAAGTCAGTTTCTTGAAACGCTTTGCAATCTGTTTCCCGATGAGATGATTATCAATTTGACTACAGCTTCGCCAAGAAGCTTTATATATCAATGCAAAAATGATCCTTACTTTCTGAATGGTAAGGTTGTTTTTGTAGAAGAACTATCAGGACTCAAAGATGAAGAAGTTCAATATCTACTGAGAACGCTCATAACAAAAGGCAAATCCAGGCATACGACGGTAGCAGGCGGTGAAGTTCAGGCTATCGACATCGTTGGGGGCATCTCCCTGCAGTCGACCGGTCTCAAACAGGATATTTTGCGCGAAGACACTATGAACAGAATGGTCTTATTCAAATCAGACGATTCTAACGCCATGACCGAAAAAGTTGTTGAGAACATAAAGAATCGGTACATGGCAAGCATGACATCTGTTTCGGTTTCATCACCGTCGCAGTATCAATCATTCTTTAGAAGTTTAAAGCCCTATAAGGTCGCAATCCATTATGCGGATCGAATTCAGTTCAAAATAACCAATACCGAAAATAGGCGTCTTACAAAAATTTTTATGGACCTACTCGCGACGGTTGCTCTTATCAATCAGAAAGAGCGGATGATTATCGATGATACGGTTATTTCAGATACTCAAGACTTTGCAATTCTCTTTGATCTTGTGACTGAGAAAATTTCAGATCAGATCAATCTCAAATTGAATCGTTGTGAGAAAGCAGTTTATGACACGATTCTAGGTTTGAAATATGACGATTTCTTTGATCTCAAGGATATCAGTTCCGCAAAGCCAGGCTTTGTTGAAGGCCGATTCAAGGGCTATGGATTAACTTCCATAAAAATGGCGACATCAACGCTAAGCGAGATGGGTTTGCTCGAAGCCGCAAAGGTCGGAAAAAAATTGCATTTCAAAATGAAAAAGAATAGTTCAGAAAACTACTGGGGGGTTATAGGTCTGCGAGACTAGTTTTATTAGGCTGCTAAAGAAACACGGTATCCACGAACAGGAATATCGATTTCTATTTCATCATAATCAAAATACAGTTTTGGACAGATTGATTTACGACTGTCATTATTTTCCGTCAAATCTAGAAATCTGTAGTTTGCCAAAGACTTCACATCTTTGAGAACTGCCGGAAATTGACGGTCTGCCAAGCTTGCCAATTCGTAGATGGTCTTAGGCTTGACATGTTTTATAATAGCAAGAATTTCAATCTTTTGTGCCGTAAAGAAATTTTGAAAATCCAACATGGAATCGAAAAAAACTACGTCCTTAGAATCAGACTTTGTTTTTAAATTCTTAGAGCCTTTGTCGAGCTCTTTCATCCCTTCAAGAACTTCCTGATGAAATTCTCTTAAAGACTTAAATTTTATTTTTATACTCTTTGACACGCTTTTCTACCTCCACCATGAAAACTTCATAGGCTTCCTGGTATGTTGATACTTTGAGTTCCTCACGCTGATCTTTATTGTCTGGCATCCCTGAGTGCAGGTGAAAACCAAACGGAGCATGGTTGTCTATAAGAAATACGGGTTTATCCAATTCAAGATCAACAAGAACAAAACTTGTTTTAACTCCTTCAGGATGCTTTAGATCATCGGGAGGGACTTCGAAAACTTTTACACTAATGGCAAATTTGTCGGGAACGACAATCAAATATTTTTCTAAAATTAGCTTAGATTTGCCCATAGGATCTAGTATAGAGGAGTATATAGTATAACTCAATATATATTCTCATAAAATAGACCGCAATAAAATCAAAAGGTTAAACTGAAGAAAAATAGTTCAGAAAACCAGTGAGGTGTTGTGGGCCTAGCTGCTTGGTGCCTAAGATTCTAGCAATACTAACCTACCGCTGAAATTACTTTGATATCTCGATAGAGGGAAAGACATTTCTCTTTCTCTTTATCCAGAGCCTCAAGGAGGCGAGAAGAGGCGCCGCTAGGATGTGATAGACCCTGCTCCCAAGAACGGATTGTCTTGACACTAACTCCTAAAAATTCCGCAAACAAAGGCTGACTCAATCCAACATTATGCCTAATTCGCTTTACGTCCCTTGCCATAAACTCCACTGCCGGTCTTATTTCCCAAGATGTAACCCGAGCTTTCCCTTTTTTCCCTTTGAAATGACTTTTGGCTTCTTCCAGGCTTTGCATAAGTAATGAAAAATTCGCCTTATCCATTGTACAAGTCCTCTTCTATTTCTTTTAACATTGCTGAAACTTTCTCTCTCTGATCGCTTGAAAGATCTGCGCTATCTTTTTTGAGTATCAAAAAGAGAAAAAAAATCTTACCCGCCAAAAGATACCAATAGATAGTAGTACTAAATTATAGTACCGTCAAGAACATAGAACCCACAAAATTTGTAGGCGAATTTCCCTCCTTCTTTCCTGTAGCTTCGCATCGAACTTGAGGGAAGAAGGATCGTTACGTGCAATTAGGGGGTTTGGTAGCAATGG
>PLEQ01000083.1 GCA_003136475.1 Deltaproteobacteria bacterium | reverse complement strand
CGCTGGACTTCCTTTTTGGAATTCCCAGCGAGTTTTGTATTTTAAAGCTTCTTTTTGTATCTTTTCTAACGTCCAATTGATTCTCATACTATGAGATTGCTGCATTTCTACATATTGTTAAATAAATAAGATTCTCATGATATATCCCCTTGTAACCACAAGATTTCAGGGGTATATATGGCTAAAAGTTCTAATAAAAAATTTAATGATTCACACGATCCAACTTTTTCAGTTCTAGCTAAGCAAATCGCTAACGCTATAGAACGGAATAAACATGGCAGTAGTCAAAAACAACAGTTTGAGGAGCTAGTAGGAGCTGAACGCCTTTTTAAGGAAATTCTCCTTAACTACCGCATCGCTACTGAAATGTACAAAAGGTTTATCCAATTGATCAGGATTTCCAATAATAACATCTTATCAGCCAGACCTTATTTCAGGGAGTCTTCTAAAACCTTTAGCTCCCATATCACTCCAGCCCTAAAAGAAAAGAATCCAGAAGCCTTAAAGCAATTTAATGTAAACTTCCATTTTGTTAAGTTCTGTAAGGATCACTGGATTGGTCTATGGCCTAAAAAATTGGAGCTGGCCTATTTACGTGCTGAAAAGGCCAGAACCATCCTTATAGAGAACAATCTCCCTATAGCTATCAATAGGGCTAAGATTTTCTATAGAAAAACTCCCAAAGGACATCTTACTTTTAATGACATGATTGAAGTGTCTGCTATGGGCGTTTGTGCAGGCATCGACAAATATGGTGGCGAATTTAAAGCCAATTTTTTGGGTGTTTGCATCGGAAGAAGCGTGGGGAATTTGATCGATGCGTATTCAGAAACGGCTATTCACTTTTATCCTGGCGATAAAAGGGTCTTGTATAGAGCAAACAGCATCCGTGGCCGTCAAGGCATTACTGATATAGTAGATCTTACTAAAGCAGTAAATGATAGTTTTACTCAAGATCTTAAAGACGGCAAAACTGCCCCCAAACAAGTTACGGTTTCAGAATTGTCATACCTNNTTTCTATGCTGACAACAAAGACAATGCGGAAAAAACATTAAGCAATAAAGAAGAATGGTCAGCAATCACTCAATTAGCACGTAAGCTACCGATCATTAACCAAAAAATACTAAGACTTAAAGGTATTGAATTTTAAGTTTGACATGTTCACAGATTTTGATACTCTCTATTTAGCCTAGTTGAAGGCAGGAGTATTGAGGAGGTTAAAACTGGCGCAGCCCTCCCAATTGGTATCGATCTAAAAAATCGGTATTTCACCAACTCGGCGCTTGATATAAACATGCTCAGGTTAAGCCACGGGTGAGGGTAATTAAAGGCAAAATGTATGCTCCAGCCGCCTGTTTTTTAAAGGAGATTTATGGAAGACGAAAAGTGTAAATGCGGTAACNNCAGAATCAGAATACGGCGGCCATTTTGTTAGTGATGGCGTAGTATTTTCAGTGTATACTTGTAAGGAATGCCATAATAGGAGTAGTAATAATGACCTTTTCAGTGAACAATAAATTAATTTTAGAACCCTATGTTAAAGAAGCCCTGAAAGCCGAATTTAGAGGAGGAATTGCAGTTCCCGGCCAAAGAGATGGCCTTAAAGGTCTTAAAGTTTTAATCTCAGCTAGACTTAGTGACGGTCAGTTTATCCCTAAAGGATCTACCGTCTACATTAAGGAAGAAACATTGTTTAATCATACATGGGCGTCTAAAGTAAGCACCTGTGACACAGTTTCAGGTAAGTTTATCAGCGTAGATTATAGTTTTGTTGAGTTTATTGTAACCCCGGATGAAGCTGCGTAATGCTAATAGGTAGAATCGGCTTACATAACGGTATTAAGGGTTTTGCTTTAGACCACGGTTCTTGTGGATGTTATATCTTGTGTACGCCGTTATTTTCTGTTACGTTATATTCTAAGCAGTGTAAGTGCTCCAGTTGCGGTGAATTTGAATGTAAATGTACATGCCCACTATGTTTTGGTATGTATTCTAAATGTGATTGTGAGAAATTTTCATGAGTAAATCTATATATTTAGGAGACCCTCACGTAAAACATTCTAACATTGAAGAGTCCCATGCCTTAATGGAATTTGTTTTACAACAATGCGTTGAGAATAAGGTAAATAGGTTAGAGATTTTAGGAGACGTGTTCGACACTCATTCCATTATAAGACTGGAAGTTTTAGAGTTTTGGCAGGCCTGGTTCTTAACACTGAGAAAGCAAAATTTCAAAACCACTGTTTTAGTGGGAAATCATGATGTTACGGGTAACTATACAAGTGATTACAGCGCTTTACACCCGTTTATATCTTTTGAAAACAAAAACTTCAAAATAGTCCATGAACCATACATGGACGGCCTATACGGGTATCTTCCTTATATCCATGATAACAATAAGTTTGTAGAAGAGTCCAACAAATTGGCTACAGAGGGAGCTACGGTAATCGTAAGTCACCCTAATTACGAAGGGGCGGTTTACGACAATGGGGCTAGTATCAATAATGGCGTTAATCCTGATCTTATCGATCATAGGGTTCACCATCTAATCGGCGGTCATATTCATACAGAACTAGAGCTAGGGCGTGTTTGGTATACAGGTAACGCCAGATGGCTTACTAAGAGTTGTGCTAATAAGCCTAAGGGGATCTGGCTCTGTAAACATAACGGTTCAACTGGTAAAATTGAATCGAAACAGTTTATTTCAACTGAAAACGTCTGCACTCCAATTATAAGTGTCACNNGTGGCAAAAAATGCCAGGGTTGACATTGAACTTGTAGGCAGCTCTGATTGGGTTTCAAGTGTCAAAAAAGAACTTTCCGGTGTATCGATCTCTACTAAGATCACAGACGTAAAGTGAAAAGAACGTAAGTCTGGTAAGAGCTTATACGAGTTTTTAACCAAGCATTACGAAAGTGACAAAAAGGATAAACTTATTAAGTACATGGGCGATATGAACCTTGTCTGATCAATTAAATATTAAGGATTTAAATAAATTGATCTTACTTAGCGATAAGATTTCAGAAGTTCATATTAAGAACTTAAAAAGTTTCCCCTACTATTTCTTTAATGGCCTACAAGAAGCAGAAGTGCCTTACTATATTTCCATTAAAGACAAAAATTCAAGTTTTGTTCATTACTACTTGACACTTTCAGAAGAAAACGATAATTTAAATAAAAGGTTTGAGGCATTACAAGGTGCAGTCAAAGCTTTGTTTTGGAAAGAAGTTGAAGTAAAACNNGACAAAAGAGCTGGAACAAATCCACGAATTTAAAGAGAATGGATTAATAGGATTAGCTCATATTACGGATGTCGATATAGAACGCTGCATGGCTCTTTATTTGGATGGTAAGACCTATAGACAGATCGCCAATACCACCAAAATTAGAAAAGATGTTATCTTATTCGTGGCTAATAAGTTTAAATGGTGGGAACTCAAAAAAGNNCCGATGATGATCAGTGGATGGAAAAAGTCGATAATAAAGACATGGGTGTCTTATTTAAGTGTGTGGAATTACTACATAAACTAAACATCGATATTGATGCAGCTCAGACCAGTAAGTCCCTGGTTTCCTTCAATGGTATGGTTGGTGAAGGTATGACTGTAACTAAGACTTCCAATAATAGTATTGAAATCACTCCCAAGTCTCCTTTTTCTACTAAGCTTAAGGCTTTTGCCGAACTAAAAAGAGAGCAAGAAAAGGCAAATATNNCGGTTGTTCTAAGTAAAGACAATATGATGGTTCTCAATCACGAAGTTGATGGGGAAACGGTTTCCTCTCTTATTGCTCAAGCCAAGCAGATGGATGCTGGTCTCAGTTCCGCTGTTAGCAAGGTTAAGGGGAAGAGCTCTAAGCATCTCTATTTATTTCTTAACACGCCAGGTGGCAGCATTCAAGCAGGTTTAGAACTCATTGAGGCCTTGAATGGCATTGGTCGCCCAGTAGACACCGTAACTCTTTTTGCTGCTTCTATGGGGTTCCAAATTGCTCAGAATCTTGGAGATCGACTGATTCTTAAAAATGGAATTCTTATGTCTCGNNAATGGATTCACGTTACCAGTTTTGGCTAGACCGAATCCGTGAATTGGATGAGCAAACGGTTAAACGAACTAACGGCAAACAAACTTATGCTAGCTACACCAAACAATATGCGGACGAAATGTGGTTAACGGGAACCAAATCTGTTTTGGAAGGTTATGCCGATAAAGTTGTTAAAATCAAATGTGATAGTTCTTTGGCTGGGACCACTACTCATAATGCATCTATGCTAGGCTTTCAGATTACTTATGATCTAGATGAGTGCCCAATCAATACTAGTCCATTCAATGTTAGGATTGGGAATAAAGAAGGTAAAACTTTAACCTCTGAATTAGAAAAAGAAATTCGTGAAAAATTCTTGACTCAGTTTGAAGACAAACAACGTCAAGTACTTCCAATGGCCTTCTAATGCCCTTAATCAGCTACCTCTGTTCTTGCGGTGAATTTACTAAAAAATATGTGAAGGCGGCCAAAAATGTGGCCTCCTTCACAATATGTATTAAATGCGGTTTAGAAGCACAAAGGACTCTTGGTAACGCCACATCTAGCGTAAAAATCGTAATAGATAATGGTCTAATGGCCAAAAAAATAGAAATTTCTCCTGATATTATGGAAATTAATGATGAGCGATCCAGAAAAGACTTTACAGAAGAAGATTGACAGTTTCTGGGATATAAACCGATCCTGTAAACCCCCACACACTCTATGGCTGCCAAACTGGCGGAATGGTTTTGTGGGTGGCACTTCAATTTTTAACTTGCCTAGAGTGTGTTAATCATTGCTGCAAAGATCAAAGAGAGCACACTAAAGATGCCATTAAAACTTTCCCGGACAAATTAAGCAATTGTAAGTGTAGATACTGTAGATATCTTAGATTAGTAAGAAAATATTCTAAGTTAATATAAAGCAATTATGAACAAAACAGTGATAGAATATCTAAAAGAAGCACTTATTAAAGTTGAATCTCTTACTAAAGAAGAAATCGATACTCTTATTGTTGATAAATTCATAAATTATAACTCCAAACTCATGGACGACCTTCAAAAAATGGAAGAAAAAGAAAAGTTGACAGAACAATCTAAGTAAGCTACCTTGTAGAGATGTTGGTCTTTAAATCTCTAAAATTCAATAATATCGGCAGATACACCAAAGAACAAGCCCTCCTTTTCGATTCTTCGGGTACGATTACCCAAATTGTAGGCAATTCCGGAATTGGCAAGTCAACTATTCTAAAAGCCATAGAGTTTTTATTAGGCTTAAACGACATATCCACAAATGTTTTACAGTCTAGACTAACCAAAGAAACAATTTACGTCATAGGGACCTTTGAGCTAGATGGTGAGCCCTTAACCATTGAGAGGAGCAAAAAGCTATCTATAGAGT
>PLEQ01000115.1 GCA_003136475.1 Deltaproteobacteria bacterium | reverse complement strand
TAACACCTCTGTTGAGGACCCGACGGCACAGGGCAAGAGAATTGTCTCTATATTTTCCTCGCAATATTTTCGAGAGGCTAAGACAAGCTTAGCATAATTTATATGGTCTGGCTCAAAGGCCGCAACCGCCTGGATGTTCACTCCCTTTTCAAGAAATGAGTTAATCGTATCCCCTTCAAAAGCACCACCGTCAACCAGCCTCATAGGCTTTATTACAGGAGGTAAATCGGAAGGTATGTACTGGGTCTGGATCGCAGGAGATCTGAGTAACGACTGATCAAAAGTAAGGCGTAACTTAATATGATCATAGTATACCTGACGACTGACAGGGTCGTTAAGAAGTTCAAATCCCTCTATGATTTCTTCTCTCCGATCATAGAGGCGAGANNGACAAGCGTTCATGCATTTCAAAATAGGAAACAATATCTCTAAATCCTATCACTCTCAACTTCTCTATAATTGGACCAGGATCTGTTGCATAATTAAAAATGGCCATCACTACTGGAACTCCCTGGTCAGCTAAAGCCGCAACCTGATCGCTCTCAGGGTGATAACACGGTATGCCAGAGTATGACCGAATAAAGTCCGCATTTAGATCGATAAACGCAGTGACACTCCCACCTCTTTTCTTGAGTTCATCAGCAACACCGCGACCACAATTTCCGGCGCCATAAATTATTATTTCGGATATGTTCCGTTCAGGTAGGGGGATATTGGACCCTACTAATATATTTTTGAGATTTTGCAATAAGCTCATCGTTTTTACTCCTGTTTACTCCTGAAGAGGATTCACAAGCATATTGGATAAAAATTCCTCTCTGTCCAAAAATGGTGCCATATCTTCCAATGGTGCCGTGATCATGCGACCATCGGGTAAGCGCTTCGAACTAGTTTTAGGCTCAAATGTTTGCTCCTGATCTAATGGNNAAAATCTCTTGAAGATGGTTCTCGGCTCGACTCACATCCAACACCTCAGATTGAAGTCCATATCCACGAGCGACTTGCACATAGTCGGGAAATCCAACTCCACTATCAGGACCAGCCCCCACTCGAAGTTTGAAAAAATTATCCTGCGTAGATCGGATGGAAAGATAACCTCCATTGGCAAGAATGAATAGTTTTATTGGTAGCTTGTGGTACGCAAAAGTAGCAAGTTCCTGAATATTCATCTGGAGACTGCCATCACCTGCAAAACAGATAACACGATTGCCGGGAGCAACACAGGCAGCACCAATCGCTGCAGGCAAGTCATACCCCATCGAAGCGCAGCCTGAATTGCTAAACAAACGCTGGCCGCGCTTTAGATGCGCAACTTGGAAAGGGACGATACATGCTGTCGCATCACCGCAAACAAATATATCATCCTTTTCTGATGCTGCAAAAACGAGTTCCACAAAGTGGTATGGATTGATTAATCCAGAACAAGACAAACGATGCCGCTCTATCACATTGGGATATTTTTTCATTCGTTCCTGGCACCAGCCTAGCCACTTTTGATGAGCTTCATTCGGCAGATCTGATTCAGGAATGGCATCCAGCATCATCTCCATAAACAATCGAGCGTCAGAATGGATGGGCAGATCAGCCTTAAAAGTTGTTTTCTCAAGTTCAGGCTTATCAATATCAACTTGTACGGTGAACGCTTCGCGAGCAAAGGCTCCCCAATTGAAACTCAACTGCCTAATACACATTCGACTTCCAAGAATCAGCAGCAAGTCAGCATTTTGAACAGTGAAGTTTCCGGCACGAGTCCCGATTGTTCCTTGCCTTCCACAGAAAAGAGGGTGATCCGAGGGAATCAAATCGTGAGTCCACGCAGTAGCCACTGGTATTTGAAGTTTCTCTGCAAGACGCAAGAATTGATCTTCAGCACCAGAAAGTCTAACACCGGTCCCACCCAAGATTACTGGTCTTTCAGCTTCTAATATTAAATTAACAACTTCATTAGCCTGACGTTTAATTTTTTTTAGATCCCAATCGATGAAATCCTCAACTGGATCATACGATGGCATAGTCTCAGGCTCAACCAAGGCTGCTTGAATATCGACAGGGATATCGATCCAGCATGGCCCAGGTCTTCCATAAGTAGCGAGATGAAGGGATCTCTCCAAATGGTATCGTATCGTTTCAGGCTCGGATATAAGGACTGCGTATTTGCTTATGCCCTTTACCATCGAGATGATATCAACCTCTTGGTCTCCAAGCTGCCGTAACCCGGGGACATTATTGAAAGCCATGCAGGTCTCACGTTTGACCTGACCAGAGAGTATCAGCATTGGGATGGAATCCGTCCATGCTCCGAATACTCCATTGAGAGCATTGATAGCACCGGGTCCTGTTGTCACACTCAGCACCCCTATCTTATTACTCACGCGGGCATAACCCTCTGCAGCCATTGCACTAGCCTGCTCATGGTGATTACACACATACCTGATGCGATTTTCACGACCGATTGCATCGTTAAGATGCATTGCGCCACCACCGGTCACGAGAAATATCTTCTGGACACCATGGTTCGCAAGAGTTTGAAAAATATAATCTGCAACACGGATCTTACTCATAATTTATTTTTATCATCCAATAACTTAATTATGGGATTTTTCAGATTTAAAGCTCGGATTGCTTCGATTATAGAATCGGCATTTATCAATGAACAAACTAGAATAGGTACTGACTGATCAACTATTTCAGATCCGGAAACAACTTTTCGCCCTTGCAATATTTTACCCTGATTAATGGGATTTCCATCCACAAAATAAATTATATTTGCACTTCGGAGTGAAGTCTCCAGTAGCAATTTTGTGGTCAATTGACCAGTTCCCCAAACAATCAGTTCGGAATAGTTTTTAATCGCAGAAGTGATATTTGTGCTTATACGCAGTACCAGTTCGCTTGAAGCACCAATATATCCCTGCAACAAAACGCTAAGATTCTTATCTTCAACTATTTCGTAGCGTTCTTCTGTTTGCTTTTTATCGGCAAACCAAAACAGTGCCGGATATGGCATATTTTTTGACGAATATATATTCTTGGTGCCTGATAACTTCGGGGTAAAGCAACTCTGACCCAAAAGATTAGCAAGACTTGTCTGCGAAAAGTGATTGATATGCTCGGTGTTAAAATCCTGAAACGGTGCTACAAGAAATTCTTTGTATCGTGAGGCGTCCGGAACTTCAATGTAAACCCAGCCTCCTGGCCTCAACAAATGACGCACCGAGTTTNNCCGTCAAAACTTCCGATTCCTTCAGGTATTTCCGAAAGCGTACCCACCCACCCTTCCACATTAGCTATTTTACGAGTTTCGCTGACACATGACTCTGCGGGATCAATTCCACAAAGATTATTATATCCCATTTTTTGTAAGGCCATCAGCAATCCACCATTTGCACATCCAATATCAAGGATGCGCTTGTCCTTGTCGGGACAATACATCGCGACTTGGTCTGCAGTTTGCACTAGCCTTGAAATATCCCATGGTAGGACTCCGGTACCTGTCGAAGTCGAGCTATCAGCATATTTTGACATGCCTGCATAATAGGCATCATAACCTTCCTGTGTTAAGTGTGTATCGGCAAAGCAAAAGCCACATGCATTGCACACAACACAATCGTAACTCTCAGGCAATGGATGCCCGTCACTAAGCTTAAATTTCTGGGTGTGGAGAATTCTTCCTAATTTGGATGAGCAAATGGGGCATTTACGGATTAGGATTTTTTCGTTCATCTTTAGAAATTGTTACTCACTTGATATGTCGTTTTCACACATTGTTCTTGACTAACTTTACTTATCTAGTTGCACCAGTTGTTGCAGAACAAATCCTTTTTAAGTCTGCGATAATCTATTGTTTATCAGCGTCGTCAGGCGGGTTGCACCCACAAATAGATACGTCTGGACGTATTAACACTTCCTCCATTAAAGAACTTTATATCCAAATTGGAAAATTTCATGGAGTAGATGGTCTATCCTGTGAATTCTCTCATGGGAAGTCTGAAGATTACGGAAAAGGCTTCTGAAAATCGCGTGGGTTATCCATTTATCTTGAGCTTGATCGGCTTTGCCGCAGAGCAAGAATCGGGGATTCTAAAAGCCCCCCGCTATTTGTTTCCATCCATGCGAAATGGTCCTCTTTCCAGTTGATAATGATATCCAATGCCTTACAATG
>PLEQ01000327.1 GCA_003136475.1 Deltaproteobacteria bacterium | reverse complement strand
AGCTAAGCAATATGACTATTGGTATCTAGATTCTCGGTGATAACTAGTAGACGGACTTTTTCAACGACCGAAACGGCGAATGACGTTCAGAACTTTTTCGGAAATGCTATTTCCTTCGACACCTTTCAGCCTTTCGACTTCGTTGGGTCTCAACATTAGCGACACGTGTGTAANNTCCAAAGCCAGACTCTTTACTTTTTTATGGAAATCTTCACTTAGCGGCTTATTAAAGAAATATTTAAAATCAGCAAGCTGCCCTGGAAACTTTTTTTCAATTTCAGATCGATCATTTCCTGAAATGATCACGACTTGAGTTTCGGGCATCGTACTTTTCACCATCTGTGCCAACTTGAGCCCATCCATACCCTGCGGTGGAATGTCTTTAGAGAACCTCAGCGGCATAAACACGTCTGTAATCAGCAGCGCCGGACGTTCACTCAGGAGAGCGAGTAGAGCGTCGTTCGGATGACTGAATGTTCTTACCGAATCACCGTACTCGGCTTTGAAAGCCTTCAGAAAGTGCTCTTGGTCATCGACAAGATAAATCATAAGACTCCCAAAGTTATTCTAAAAGTTGTCGGATTCTGTGCGTTGATAAGCTCCAAATCCCCCCCAGTTAGACGCAAGCGCTCTCGAGAATTTTTGAGCCCATATCCCGAGCCATCCGCCTTGGAAGATACACCAGCAAACAGCTCCTTACGTGCCGATTCAGAAACGCCCCACCCAAAATCTGAAACATCGATAAAGATATGGCTCTCTTCCTTCTTTGAAGACTCAATGATAATTTTTTTAGTTGGGCTATGATTCGAGGCTTCAATGGCATTTTTGATTACGTTAGCCAGGGCATTGTACAGAACTAACTCATTCACCTGAACTGTCAACCCTTCTTGCACCATGTTCGCAATAGAAAAGTTTTCGAAGCTAAGACCCCTGTATAAATTGCAAATCGTACCGACAAACGCTCGCAACTCGATCGGCTTCTTTTCATCTTCGATCTTATTGAGCTTTTTTATCGACTGAATAAGGCCAGCCGACAAACGAATGGTTTCTTCCATATCAGTCATCAAACTTTGCACCACGTTCTCATCANNTTTCTCTGCAAAGAAATGCGCAAGGCCCGAATCCCCTGATTTAAATTATTCAGAGAATTGTTAAACTCGTGCGAAATCCCGGCAGACATAAAACCAATCGTCGCCAATTTTTCCTTTTCAATGAGCTGACTCCGAGTTTGGCGTAGCTCATCCACAACCGATACAAGTTCGCGGTTATTCGCAAGCAAAGATCTTTCATAGATCGTTTTGAACAGCAGGTTAATGGTACAAACACCTAGCAAAGCGAACATGGAGACAGCAGTTAAATTGTCCGGAGACAGCTCGGGGCTAAAATTACCAACAAAAACTGCAACACAAAACGCTAAAAACGATATGCAAATTGTCGCAATTGCCTTGGTAATAGAAACACCAAGATGATTCCCGATCTGAGGTAGTATAGCTAACCAAAAAAGAATGGTAGATCTAAAGCCGTAAACAAAAAGCGAAGCACCAAAAAGGACAAAAAGGCACGACAAAAAGATAGTCCAAGCGGCGACCCTCATTTGGTCTTTCCGAATCAAAACCTTAGCGAGCAAAATTAAGATGGCAGCCAGAAAGCAAATGAAGAATATTTTATAAGCAGAAAAGAGAAGAAGGTATGTGAAGCCGTAGGTTACCATCACAATAACCAAGATATTAGCGTAGATATTAATGATGTTTTGTCGCACATCTACCCGGTAAAAGGTGTTAAACAAACAAATCCCCCAGAGATATTCCCATGGGTCTCACCAATCAAGGCCATAACAATATTATTATAGCAGCCTTTCTCGTGTTGTTTAATATGGACTCTATCTAGGAGGGAAAAGGAAGAAACACAGGCTAACGTTCCCACGCTAGCGGATATAGATAAAACATTTTTGAGTCCCATGTCGGTCACAACCTTCTGCAATATCTTCGGGTTGGATTCGTGCAAAATATAAGAGATATTTTCATCCCCATTAAAAAACTCTCGCCCTTTTGCAAGTTTCTCAGGCATTGCCTGCAAGTAAGTTTGTCGAACGTCTCTTGCTCTGATAAAGATCTGTGGCTTGCCTTCATTAGAGATTTCGGCAACTCGCCAGTCATCACAGACGATGCTTTTTTCTAAATGAGAGACTTTCCAAAAGCAACCATTGCGAGGTTTATCCTCGCTGTTGCCGATAACCATAGCTCCGACTCCTTCTCCGAAAATAACTTGCCAAAGCCAGCTATCTAGATTGTCTGCTGAAGCATGACGGGAGTAACGATCCCAAACGTGGGTTAGCATATTATTTTCACCCGTTACGAGAATATTCACGTTTTTTGTACCGCTTAAAATCACCTCACATAACTTCAGTGCTTCAAGAACCCCTGAACATCCTTGCTCGATAAGGTATGTGCTCATATCCGAAGGAAGCTTGTATTTTTTTCGTATATTTTTCAGACGAAATTCGAGAATAGGCTCACTAAAACCGATTATATGTATATGGTACTTAATCTGCGGATCTTTGACGTCTTCCTTCTCGGCGAGTTGCACGAGGCATTTTCCGATCGAATCGTCGAGCATGGCATAGAGAGCATTATTGCGTGCGTGGGGATTTTTCTCACTAACCGCTTGTAGGGTGTCATGGGTGAGAGCTACAGATTTGATGCCACAAACTTTCTCGATAAAACCAGGATCGATCTTAGCGTCTTCGCGTGTGATTGTTTCAAGAATTTTTCGAGTGGGATACAATTCACCGTAGGTGTTGTTCAATCCTGGAATAGTCGAACTAATAGCTTTAATATACATAAATTACTCTTCATTTTATAGGTGCTTGGCCCTAACAAGGTAAAGAGTACGACTAAGTAAGATTGAACGCAGAAGTTCCCTGTGTGGTGCCGGTTTCGGACGCTCATGGCTAGCACAATGTTCTAGCCTCTTCAAGGAAAAATCGCCGTTTGACTTAAGCCTCTGTGAGCTCAGTACTAATTGTTTTTCTTTCGATTGCTTTTCTTTCCAAAACAATTGCTTCACTTGTCTCCCCATCCCCTCACAGGAAGATTCAAAAAGAGGACTAATGGTAAACTGGTAACTGAGAATCTATCTTGGATCTGGGAGAATCAATGAATAGGTTAATTGTTTTTTGTGTCGATGGGGATCAAGTCAATTTGGATTCTTTCCGAACGAAGGCCCCTACCGAATGGGAGGTCTATACGTTTCGCGATGGGTTCTCAGCGCTCCGGGCATTGGAAAAGAC
>PLEQ01000356.1 GCA_003136475.1 Deltaproteobacteria bacterium | reverse complement strand
AATTTGTAGACAACTCTAATATTTTTGTCGAATGCACTGTCTGATCAGATCAAAAGCTTTTTCAAGAAAGTAGAACATAAAGTGCCGAAGGGTGTCGTGGTTTACGATTAACTTTTCGTAGACGCCATGTTGATGGACGGATGGAAAGAAGCTGAATTCCTCATAATAACCTGGTTTGGACAGCAAAATGGAATATGGCGGTTGAATATTAAAGATGCCGACGCCATCAGACATCATATTTTGATAGAGTTTTTTTAATTTCGAGTCTGTTGTCACAATTAAGGCATTGACATCAGCAATTCTAATCATGGAATTTGTGCCCGTCGTCATCGTTGGATTGGGTACGGATCGAAAGTAGTCATGATCGATGACAAAGTGTTGGATGAAATGAGGTGAATTGGAAAGGCAGATGCGGGTGCCATCTGGATAGAAGCGAGCGTAGGAGATGATTTGAATAGGAAGATGCATGGTTAGTGGTTTGCAAATTTTTTCAATTCCTTTAAAAACATCGACACTCACCATCGAAGGGTTCCTTCATCTCTAAACCTTAGAAAAGCTCTCGGGCAGAGCAATCAGGGACCTTATATACCAAGGTCGTACCCGTCAAGACTCTTTGATGCAGAAAAAATTAGAGGCATCCCCGTAGTTTATACGGATAGAACTATGGGAGGTCAGTGCGTTATAAGCGTACCGGCTTGAAAATGTACCCCAGTCAGGAGAACCGTTCATGAAAAATTTAGTTAGCGGAATCATATTCACAGCTGCCATCGGCCTTGTCGGTTGCGGCGGAAAAGATAGATCCCAAGAAGATGAACCTGTAAAGAAAACTGAAAACAAGACGGAAGTGGTCGAACGCGAGCGCACGTATGCGGACATGCAGATTACTCTGAGAGAGCTCCAAGCCAAAATTGAAGGTGTCACAGTAACCTTAAAAGAAGGAGCTGCAGGGGAATTGGAAAAGAATCTTGCAGAAACCTTAAAGTTTCTCACAGATTTTGCCAATGCTGATAAAGAGACGATCGAAGCCACAAAAACTAAGCTTGAAGCGATTTTAGCCAATTTGGACGCTTTGGATANNGAAAAAGTCGCTAAAGTTCTTAATCGCCTCGATGACTTAGAAAAAAGTTTGAATACCCATACGAAGCAGACCGTTTTTCATAAAGCTTGTATAGCTTCGCTCAACGTTGCGGATGCAGATGACGACCAGAAGCGTAACGTTCTCAATGCTATTGCTTTCGTAAACACTAGTAAAATTGCCCGCGCTACGGAAGTCAAGAAAGCCGACTTTGAGAAGGGAAGCAAACTAGACTACGGTTCCGATCTTGGTGGAATCATCTTTAGAGGTACGCACAGCGAGTTCCGTAAAGTAGACGAGAGCTACACTTTCTACGCGTTTTCACGTTTGCCATCGCCAACGAACTACAGCCAATTGCGCTATCACTCTTTTACAGACGATGCTAGCGTTATCACCGGTCTTAACGCTGATAGGGTACAGAGCTTCCTCCTCAGCGACCAGGATCATAATTACCACATGCAAGATGTGTTTAACGTGTTGAACGAGCAGAATCCTCTGAGAGCTATCGATGCCAACAAGATTGAAAGTTATTCTCGTACAGACTGCGATCGCGTGGCGACCTATATGGCCAACGTTGGCTCGCATGCTCTGACGACCTCTGTCGATGATCCAACATTCGTAGCTAGCCGAAACTCTTCTTCAGTAGCGCGTACCTTCGGAGGAGACATCAGAGAAAAATTGAACAACAAAGTGTTGTATCAGATATTCTTGCTTGGTTGGACTTCCGTGCGCAGCAGGAGCGTTCCCCAGCGTCTACCCTTGAAGGTTATACCGACAGCCCGCGTGTCATGGTCATTCAAGACGACTTGCTACGCCGCAAAGTCGACGGCGCCATCGACTACAACTTCCTCGACCTCGTTGATGCACCACATTTGAGGTTTTTGGCGGCTTTGGATTCAGAAATAGGTCAAGCAAAATCAGAAGAAGGTGTAGACTTTGATAACGCTTATGAAGGTAAAAATGGTAGCCTCATTCGTTTCGTAACGAGACACCGCAAAGATGTGGATCAAGTGCGACGCCATAAAGCTTACCAAGACCTTGAAGCTGTCTTCATCAAGTTCATCCCTGAAGTGAAGCCCGATGTAAAACCTGAAGTTAAGAAAAAGTCTCACAACCTTTTCCACACCCCATAAGTTTTAGCATGCCAAACCCATTTTTGGTTATAAGCCATTGACATAAAAGCAAATTTTCGACATTTTCGTCGATGCTTTGGCTAGGGCCATAAAAGCTAGCTAGAAACGAATGAGTACGATCCTGATTNNGCTCATTTCTTCAGCAACCCCTATGAGAGATTCGTTGAGAAGAACGGCTTTTTCGGTCAAAACCTCAGACTCTTCTACCATTAATGGCACGTAGTATGCCAAGGCAAAGGCTTCTGGGCGACCATCGGTTTGCTTTATATTGCCGGCACTAACAATGATGTCAGAGAAAGACGAATTTTCATCTTCTGATTGTACAAGGTCCGATGTATTGAGAGCGTTCATGCAAAGTTGGAGAAGCTGAGCTGGATCAGCGAGCGTCGAAAAAACTTGATTGTCACCTTGCTTTGTCCGGCGGCCTTTTAGCCGAACATTTTCATGAGTGAAATCGACAGCTTTGCTAGCCTCAAAAGCCAGTTTTTGTGTGGCATTCATGCCAGATCGTTCTTCGGGGTCTAGCGCAAAGAGCGGAGCTGTTCCCGTCGAAAGATGGCTAGGAACCCAGGTCGAGGATAAAGAGCTTGTCTCTGACGCCGATGGTGCATTTTTGTAGTACTGGCACACAAGGGGTGAATCTACAAGTTTTTCTGTGTCTAGAAACTCCTCGGGGGGGAGACTCGTCTGGACTCCATTCAGATAATAGCCTTGAATTAAATTGGCGGTAGACTGACTAAAGACAGAAATAAGACCGGTTTTGTAGATAGAATAGAAAAGCCAAGACACCGTGTTTAAAGTGGCAGAAGCATTGCCCTTTATTTTTGCATCTTTTAAAATTGCGGCCCCCAAATTGGAACTCCTGAGGCCAAGCATTACCCATTTTTCAATGGAGGCCTTCTTCGGGCCTGCTTTGTTATTAGAATAGTCTTCATAAAGAGCATGAACTGCAGTTGCTAGGGGTAAGAGCTTTTGAGTGAATACGTAGACATTACCCTGTATTTTATTTGCAAAAACTATACTTCTGAGAACACTTGTGAAAATGTCAAAATAGCTGTCTTTCATATCTGTTTGGCTTTTGATTAACTTTGATAGCATGGGGTGCGGAAGTGGTCTATCGTTTGCGACGGAAGCATCGGCCTCGTCTGAATGTACAAGCAACTGTGCTACTTCTTTTCTACCCTCTGGCGTTTGTAGGTGCATTTTTGCATAGAAATAGATGGGGTAACTTGCCGTAACGCGGGAATAGCCCGCCTCCGGTGCGATTTTTTCGAAGTCGTCTCGTGTTACTGGTTCATGAATGATGCCCTTTTTAACGAAGACATTTAAGCAGGTTTCTAGTATCTCAAAGGGATCATCGATAGATGCAAATCGCATCAAACTCATAGATTTTTTACCACTTTTACTTTGATGAATCCTCACCCAGCGTCCCCGAAGGATATAATAGTCGTGGTAATAGTAGAAGTTTTCAAAAATTTGCTCTTCGCCTTCAACAAGGAGTGACGGCACCTCATCTCGATGAACAAAGCTCCAGTTTTTAGGTCTATTTCCCTTCAACAGATCCTCTTTCGTTTTATAGTAGTTGCAAATCAAATAGGGTTCATTGAGGGTCATAGGGTCGGAGAATTCCGACCAGCTATAGTTTGGTTTGACCTCTTTAACTTCATGGAGGTAGGAACCAAAAACAAGGCCGTCTACCGTATCTTTGATATAGGGAACGTTGTAGATTGTATGGCCGATGGTGGTGGCTGCTAGAGCGGAAAGAAAGGCGGGGGAACCCGGGAGGGCAAGTGCTAAACCGGTTTTGGTTCCCGCGAGCCTTACAGTTTTTGCTACTTTGATTCCCACTGTCGTGAGGCTGTTCAAATCCCAGTTCTTATTGGGGTTTGTTAGGTTCAAATAGGTAATGTAGCTCATTTTAAGAGCCCTAAGATTGGCATCATTTAAATATTTCACGTTTGGAGTTANNTTAGCTAGATGGCGCCCAAGAGACAAGAGTTAGCGTGCTTAGAAATAGAAAGAAATTTTTTTTAAAATTCATATAGAATTCCTAAAAGACAAGCAGGTATTTGTCGGCAAACTTCTAAATTAATTGAGGATTGGTGGGCCACATTCTTATTGGCCCCTCTCAGATGGGTAGGTGGAGGAAATTTTGGACATTTTTGTAATTTACTTGAGAGTGGAAAGTTTTTA
>PLEQ01000350.1 GCA_003136475.1 Deltaproteobacteria bacterium | reverse complement strand
ATTATAAAGCAGCTTAGAAAGAGGGTGCTTTTCTTTGATAGGAACATCGAACGACTCCTTAGTGTTTATCACCGGTGAGAAAAACGTCTCTGCCATACAGCATTTGTACCGGACGCGCGTTGCTTTTGAATAAAGTTTGCAGCTGGTCTACTTGATTAGGCGATGCTGTCCCTGGTTCGCGGAAGAGAACCCAACTGACATTTTCACTGCAGGGAGGTTGGGTTTGCGAGCCTTGATACGTGAAATAATCACGATTTTTAGGAATCAGATCGAGCGGGTCCAAGGCAAAAGGCTTGCTTTTCTCACCCTTGCGTGTNNGCGAAACTTGCCACAATAAGAATTTCCCCGCGCTCATCTTGATGAAGGAGTTGAATTTCAATATCGTGGGAGGCGTTTTGCATTTTGTGTTCGCTCGGAGCGTGGAGTGAGAGGCTTTTTAGCATGAAATTGCGGGAGCCCCAGCGGAGGGTGTTACCCGGTGCGAATTGTGCTGCCAAGGCTAGGCCGTTGTTTTCAAGTACGACGGAACCCGTTTGGTAGTAAAGCCCAAAGGGTTGAGGGACGGTTTGGATTTTAACACTTTCAATATTAATGGGAGACTGCTTTTGGCCGGTTTTACAAGTTATGTAAGTCGGGTCTAAATCCCCCCATGTTGTAGGGCCTTGCGCCCCAGAATACGTCCAAATCCCGGGCGCTAGCGGTGGTGTGATGCTGGCCAGCGTATCGACTTTGGTTTGAGTTTCCAAAGCGCTGGCCGTATGGCTTACGATCGGTGTCACAAGCTCAGCCAGCGTGCTGACTTTTTCATCCTCGAGTGCTTTCAATTCCGTAACGGGTAGGGACAGAAGTCTATCCATCTGCTGGCTGCCTGTGGGAGCCAATGTCGAAAGATAGTATATGAGGCCGAAGCAAGACATGGCGAGAAAGAACGCAAGAAGCCATGCGGATGTTGGCTCGAGCTTTAATCGTTTTTTCATAGTCAATTCGTTAGTTCGTGTTGAAGACAGTATATCTTTTGAAGTTTAGGGCCGCGAACCGCAAATCTCTTTTTGAGAAGAACGGTTTGCTGTCGCAGTGTTCATTTTAACATATGAGATGCTACACAAGCCAATTACCTTTGTGGTATGAAGGGGTTTTTATGAAAAGGACGTTCTTTGTGACGATCTGGTTACTTTGCATGCCACAAGTGGCTTTTGGTTTGGAGAGCTCGCCATTGGCGCAGGCAGCAAACTCTGAGACGCCAGCTAGTTTTGAGAACTTCGTCAGCATGGTGCTGCGCTTCGAGAAGCTGCGCATAGATTTTGATCACATGACGACAGCCTTATCCGTCATTGCAAGTTTCAAATCGACCCATGTCGAGCGTAGCCTGCAATCGTTAAAAGCTTCCTTGGCAAGTGTGAAAAAATCCTTGCAGACACTCGTGAAACTGCGAGCGGATCTCGATCAGAGACCTTTGCGTAAAGATTTTCTCCAAGAGGATACGGAGCCACGGACTTCTGACAGTGCATCCCTGGATCTGCAATGGCGAGACACGCGTGAAGACTTGCGGAAGGAAATCATCAGTTTATACGGTCAATTAGTGATGCTTGGAGAATTCAACTCGCAACGNNCTTGCGAAGCTTGGAAGGATCAAGCTGAAACTCTAGTCCGGATCACAAAATAAGTGGCAGTATTCTCTTAGGAGAGTTCCTCTTTGCGCACGATGTCGATAAGTTCTGCGTGCATATTCAAACTTGTGATGAAATACTGACGGTCGTCTTCGTTCCAGGTGTAGAGTGCATTGCTGATATCGAAATTAGAATCAGGATCGTGCATGTGAAACATAAACTCGAGCACACAGTCTTGCGATTGACTGAGTTCGTCATCATAGTAGTACTCGAAGAGTTGTTGGAGATCGACTTCGGAGGCTAGGTGGCGAAAGCAAGGCCACTCTTTGAGCAGGGCTAGAAAAGCCTTATCTTCGTCTTCGGAGAAAATGGATGTATCAACCGGTTTATCATCGTTGATTTTCTCGACTTTTTCCTTAACGCTTTGGAAGCTTGGTATCCGATTGCCAGGAAAGTTAATGACAGTACCCATATTGCTTTCCTTGTCGTTAAGATTGACGAAGGCTCAAAAACCGTCCGGACCTGTTCCTTGCAACCTTCGACTTACTTTAATAGCAACAATTTACCGAGTGTCAAAGACTATTTTGCAAAGATTCTAAGGATTGTTCGTAGCTTATGCAAGTGGGACTGTTCCCAGCCTTTCCGGCTGGGGGTGCTATTTCATTGCCCTGAAGCTTGACTAAGGGGTATGCTTAAAAANNAAATAGAAAAGGGCGGGGCGGTTAATGAAAATTTATGAATTTCCGAAAGATCCTCAAAAAAGAAAGGCTCAGAAGGCTTTAGAAAAGCGATCTGCGGATGCTAAGAAGCAGCTAAATCCACCACCGCAAGACGGCGTCCTTCTCGAAGAGTATTGCGAAGATATCGACATTACTAAAATTAATCGCATTCTATTTTTCCGCTATATCCGTTGGTTCCCCAGTTTTAAACCCTTTAAGACTCTCGTACAAAAGTGCAATTTGGAAACGCTCTTCGAATACTATTGCAATGAAAATATTTTTACGGAGCCGCAGGAAATTATTTTTGAATTTCTCATAGAACTTCTGTCACCTTATGACTGCGGGTTTATGATCAAGGAGATCTATTTATTTCTCCCGCGGGAAGATCGCGAAGCGCTGATTCGGGTGCTCTCGGATTTTTCGCACTTTGTAAAATAATTCATCATCCAATGCCCTAGTTTTTCAGAAAAAAAATCAATTTCTTTCAAAAATCTTAAGTTCCACCCTAAGTCGCCGATTAAATGATCTCACTCAAGTAAGGTGGGAGAAAAAATCATTACGGAGAGATTTATGCGTGGGCTTAGTTGCGTGTTTTTTGTTTCATTCACGTTGCTTATGGTGGGGTGCGGGGCCGACCCCCTAGCGACTTTCTATTATGAGCTAGGTCGCTACGGGTATATTCCCTACAGCACTCCCATGCAGTATGCGGGGACAGGAACATTAATCGGTGGTTCGCCAAATGCGATGGAAATTATCGCAAACCCCGAGACCTGCTTTCCGGGGATCACCACGACGGGGGCTGGGCTTCGCTTTCGTGATGAATCTGTGCTGCCGTCAACCACCGAGAGTTTTTCTGTCACTGCCGATCTTACGGTTGACTTGTTCAAGGCTTTAGCCACTGGCTTTCCAACCATTCAAGGTGGGGTAAATCTCAGTAATGTCTCAAGTCTGGACCTCGAATTTAACGGCATCCATGTGGAATATATCGATTCGGTGAAACTCGTCGATTATTACCGAAACACGCTTAGTGNNTAACGTGTAAGCAGTACTTGGATCTCGTGGGTTTTATCAACCAGGCTATAGTGGCGGATCAGATGAAATTCGCATTTTACGATAAGACCGGAGGCAAGATTCAAATCACGGTGGATAATATTCAACAGTACCTTGACCTTTCAGCAGTTGGCAGTTGGGAAATCGATCAAAGCTCGACGCTTATAATCAACACTCCCAAATATATTGGCTACCAACTGGGTGAATTGCGAGAGGCGGACAATGGCCTGAGTTTAAAACGAGCGACAAAAGTTATCATGAATACATGGGTATTTACGGATGTGGGAATTTTCAACGAAGATTCCGCTCACTAAGTTTTGGCCATTCGATCAGAAAGCCCATTGTTTGAGTTACAATAGAGCTAGGACTTACCAATCCGGTTCGGGCTTGGTGCCGTGTGTCTGTGCGCACGCAGTCCCAGATGAGAATTTATAATAGTAAGAGAAGGCACCAGTCATGTATTGGCTTTATGTCCTGACCCTCTTTGCAATTCTATCCTGTCAGTCCATTAAAAACAGGACTGCAAGTCCAGGGCCTACCCAGGGCAATACTGCCCCAGCGACACCAACTGTAGTGCAAATCAATCCCAATACACTTACGGTTAATCTGAGTGCAAGTGAGTATAAAAAAAACAACCTTGCAGGCATGCTGTTGACACCGAAGTTGGATGCGCGCGCAAGTTATATTTCCTATAACATTTGTACAACTTCGAACTTTAGTTGCACAGAAGGCACTGTCGATGGCCTGCTGCCTGATGTTATTTATAATGCGCCCACTGGCCCCCTGCAAATCAGTTACCAGGCTTGTGTTCTACCTGAGCAAGCCGTGGGTAATCAATGTGGAGATTTAAAAACTTTTAATTATGATCATGTCGGACAAAATTCTCCTCCTCTGTCTTTGGCTCTCGTCGAGAATATGAATTTGACGCAGCAGATTATCAGCGCGGGTTTGGCGACGCACCAGGCTTTAGTGGACTATCGCAGTCATCTGCCGGCTGGCGCGATGAGTGAGAATGCTAATTTCGAAAGTTTAGTGACGAATGTCCTTGCGATCGATCCGAATGTGCTGGGACGGATGTATGTCAGTAGTGTGATGGATGATCATTTCGATGCCGTAAGGAAGGAGTTGAGCAAGCAGCGCAAAGAGACCAATGATCCCGAGTCCGCGCACGATCTTCTGGGCATTGGTATTCTTAGCCTGGGTAGTCCAGCCATTGGGATGGAATTTTTCACGAGCTGGAAGCAGGAAAATCAGAGCTTGATCGATCCAGAGACCCAGGACTATGTCGCAGCAGTAGAGGCGATGTTTGCTGCAAAATTACCCGGTGCGCAAAACAGTCAGAATGCTTTATTAGCCGACGTGAATTTAGTTTTGCAGATTCTAGCAAGTCCCAGTCCGCAAACACAATTGCTGGAAAAATTAGTNNGGCTCAAAACGCTGGGAGCGGAAAGTGTCGTTAAAATTCATACCTTGGGGAACAAGTAGAAGCCTTCATAGAAAAGCAGAATACGCCGATGACCGAGGTGTGGCTCCTTCGAGGCTTCCTCAGGAGTCAGCCAATGGGTTTTTTATAGGGAGATAGCGTGCAAACAATTTACGGAATATTTTCAGGGCAGCTCTCGGTTTATTGGGCCGTATTGTGGGGGATAGGCATCCTTGCTTTAGGTTACAGTGGGGCACCGCTTTTCTTTTGGACCTTAGCGCTGGCTGCGATCTTGGTCGGTTTTCAATTCCCACTCCCGGTCCTTGGTGTTTGTGCATTAGCAGCTGTTTTCTTTAATGTTCCTCCCTTGCGACGGATCTTATCGAACGTGATGATGAAGCAAATGAAGCGCATGGGTTTTATTCCTAAAATTTCTGAGACGGAACGTGCGGCTCTGGAAGCGGGGGTGGTGTGGATCGAGCGCGATTTTTTTAGCGGAGCGCCTAACTTTAACAAGCTTATGCGTAAGACGTATCCGAAATTGACGGATGGCGAAAAACTGTTTCTGGATGGTCCGGTCGAAGCTTTATGTACGATGATCGACGAATGGAAGATCTGGAAGGATCGGGAAATCCCAGAGGAGGTCTGGTCCTATCTTAAAAAAGAGCGTTTTTGGGCGATGATCATACCCAAGAAATATGGTGGTTTGGATTTTTCGGCACATGCGCATTCTGAAATTATTTTAAAAATCACCTCACGTTCGGTACCCGTTGCGATTACGACGATGGTGCCCAATTCTCTGGGACCTGCTGAATTGCTCGTGCACTATGGAACTGAGGAGCAGAAAGACTATTATCTGCCGCGTTTGGCACGGGGAGATGAAATTCCGTGCTTTGCTTTGACCGAACCGAATGCCGGCAGCGATGCGGGTTCCTTGGAAGCCGAAGGCGTGCTCTTTAAAGGGGACGATGGCAAATTTTATTTACGCTTGAATTGGAATAAGCGCTGGATCACGCTCGCCGGGGTTGCGACACTGATCGGTTTGGCGTTTCGTCTCCGTGATCCGGAAAATTTTCTGGGTCAAGGTGAGGATGTTGGTATCACATGCGCTTTGATCCCCGCTTCTACTCCGGGTGTGAATCGCGAACGTCGACATGATCCGCTCGGCATCCCTTTTTACAATTGTCCAACGCAAGGTAAAAACGTCGTTGTCGCAGCAGACAAGAGTATTATCGGTGGTCTTGCCAATGCGGGACATGGATGGAAAATGCTGATGGAATCGCTCGCTGCTGGACGCGGGATTTCACTGCCGGCGCAAAGTACGGNNATGCAGCGCGTTCGGTAGGTGCGCATGCTTCGGTGCGTAAACAGTTTGGGATTTCGATTGGTAAGTTTGAAGGTGTGGCCGAGGCGCTCGCCCGGATGGGTGGCATGACCTATGCGATCGATGCTTTGCGAGTTTTGACTACAAGTGCGCTTAATCAAGGCGTCAAGCCGCCCGTTGTGACGGCGATTGCGAAGTATTATGCGACGGAAATGGGTCGCAAGGTTGTGACGGATGGTATGGATGTGCTGGCAGGCGCCGGCATTTCGCGTGGTCCACGCAATATTTTATCGAATCATTATATAGCGGCACCGCTTGGCATTACCGTCGAAGGTGCGAATATTTTAACACGAACCCTGATTGTGTTCGGGCAAGGCGTCTTCCGGGCCCATCCACATGCTTATCAAGTGATTAAAACTTTGGAGGCCGGTGATAGCAAAGCTTTTGATCGATCCCTTTGGGGACACGTTGGGCATCTCGTGCGCAATGCCTTCCGAGCGCCCTTGCTCAGCCTGAGTCGCGGTCGCTTGTATCGTTCTTGTCCTAAGAAGAATCGTCGCTACTTTCAAAAACTGGCTTGGGCTTCGGCGTCTTTTGCTATGACGACAGATATAGCGATGGTGCTTTTGGGTGCAAAGTTAAAATTCAAAGAGAGTATTTCAGGGCGTTTTGCAGATCTCCTGGCATGGAACTACATAGGATTTGCCGTGCTTTATCGCTTTGCTGCACAAGGCTACCCCAAAGAAGACCAGGCTCTTGTCGATTGGGCCATGAAATATGTGTTTGTTCAAATTCAAACAGCGTTTGACGGGCTCTATGCCAATCTGCGCTTTCCAGGTCTTAGCTGGCTCATTAAATATGGCCTTGGCACGTGGTCGCATATCAATCGTTTGGATCGGGAGGCTTCGGATGAGTTGAGTCACGAAGTTGCCGAATTATTACTGCACGCATCGGAATCAAGAGATCGGTTGACGCAGGGCATTTATGTGACTGACGACCGTAATGATCCGCATGGCCGGGTGGAGTTTGCGTTCATGATGGCTAAAACTGCGAGCAAGATCGAACACAAAATCAAAGATGCGCTCCGCAAGGGCCTGCTATCGAAGGAAAACGCTCACAAACTTGCGGAACAAGCTTGTGAAAAAGGTTTTATTACAAGTGCCGAGCTACGTGATCTTAAGCTTGCTGAGCAAGCTCGTTGGGAGGCTATTCAAGTCGACGATTTCTCGCAGAGTGAGTATTTGGGTAGCGCGTCAGGACCACGTCAGCAGCAAGGCAAAGCCAGCTAGGGCAGCGCCTATGCGTCGCCTGGGCTCTTACTCTGTTTGGAAACTGCCGTTTCCACTTGCCTTCTTGTGTTTGTCTCTCTGTAAATCGCAGTCCCCCACTCCTACAGCGACACCAGCCGTCAAAGCCTGTACAGAGGCCTCCTGCGAGACGGGCAGCCTTGCTAAAGTCAAGGCCAGCTGTCTGAGCAATCTGGGGGCCACTTGGAACACTGGCAGTCAAACATGCAATGTCGCGTCATCCTTAGCCATGTGTCAGGTCGCGAGCGCCGACCTTGTTTGGGATGGCATGCAATGTGTGACGCAAGCGAGTGTTCCCAATTTTTACCGTTGGTGCATAAACGCAAGTGCACCGGCCTCCATTTTACAAACCCTAGCTATCATCGCTCGCAATTATAACGGTTCCAATTGCCAGGCGATGAATTTTGATCTTGTCAGCCATACCCAGCTTGTCTATCAGGAAGCCGGCCTGATCGATCTCACGCCTTTGGCAGCTTTTACCCAACTCATCTCACTGAATCTTTGGGATAATAAGATTCAAGATCTGACGCCGCTTGCTGGTCTCACCAATTTGCAAGTCCTCAATCTCGGTCACAACCTCATTACGGATATTGGACCGCTTGCGGGTTTAAAAAATTTAAAGCAACTTTTGCTCTTTGAAAATTCGATCAGCGATTTGAGTCCGTTGGCCGGCCTCACAAACTTGCAAGTTCTGGATCTGCGTAGCAATCCAATTGCGGATTATTCTGTGGTAGATGCGCTCAAAATTTCAGAGGTGCTCAAGGGGTCGATTGCCTTGGTAAGTTCTGACGGCACCCTCGCTTCGTCGGGGACAGCTTCAAGCACAAGTGTTTCACCGACCCCCGTGGTGCTGCCAACAAGTGTGGTTACGACAGCTACGAAGAGTCCTTGATCACACGGCGAGTTGGCTAAAGCTTGCGGGAACAATTTTGATAATATGCTCTTCCAGTTCGACCATGCGCAGCCCAGCGTTCTCCGTTGTCGCAAGTACTAAGCCGAAGGCCTGGTCCCGGGTCAAGCGGTGTGGGGCAAAGATTTGGACTTCGCGATCGAGTGAGGGGTCCATAATAAAAGTGTATCCCGACCACTGTGCTGTTTCTTCGATCAATTGACTCAGAGCAATCGGCCGTGGGTAGTTGAGAAGAATTTCTTTGGGAATACTGGCCGGTGGGAGCTTGGGATGGCTTGTGGCGTCCGGCTTGCTCTCGGCATTTTTATCTTGGTTTGGGGAAATGTTTTGTATGTCACGTATGGACATGTTCAAGCCTCCGACAAGGTCTTCGGACAAGATTCAAGAGAAATGAAAAAAACTTTTAATTGAACATGGAATACGGATGCTTAGGGCTGGAAAAGCCATCGCCAGCTAGCTATCCTCCGGGAAAGGTCAGGATGTTCAGCTTTCGGAGGTAAAGAGTTGCAGAGCATGAATTTCTTTTTTCATCCATGACCCTAAGGCGCGATAGACCATCTGGTGTTGTTCAACAAGGCTTTTACCACAAAACGCTGGGCTTTTGATGCGGACCTCCCAATGGTCGCCACCGCCGGTGAGGTCGTTGGCTACGATATCAGCGTCTGGAAAATTTTCGCTTAACTTTTTCTTAATGTCGTGGTCGGTAATCATTGGCGTCCTGATTTCTAGAGTCGTGAGTTCGACGAATCATTAGAAAGGCATAGAATGAAATCACTTTATTTTGCAAGCTTAAACCGCGGAAAAACTGTAGAGATGCGAGCTCTCTTAGCTGGCGTTGTTGAAATCCTGGATCTCAACGCTCTGGGTCTCGCGATTCATTGGGAGGAGAATGGCAAAAGCTTTCAGGAAAATGCAGCAATCAAGGCCCGTGCGGTACAAGCCGCGATCGCTGGGCCGGTTTTTGCTGACGACTCGGGCCTTTGCGTGGCGGCCTTGGACGGGGCGCCTGGCATTTACTCGGCCCGTTGGGCGGGGGAGGGTGCCGATGACGCAGCGAATAATCAGAAACTTCTTCAGGCGCTTAGAGCNNGAGCTGTTCCGGCACACAAGCGGCAAGCGTATTTTCAGTGTTCCGTAGTCTATAAAAACGCAGAGGGCGATGAGTATGCTTTCGAGGGGCGTCTGAGGGGTCGTATCTTGGAAAAACTAAGGGGTAGCGATGGTTTTGGCTATGACCCGCTTTTTGTGCCCGACGGTTTTTCGCAAACACTGGCAGAAATGACCCTTCAGGAAAAAAATAGGATGAGTCATCGCGCCCTAGCCATTGGTGAATTTCGAAACTTTCTAGCAAGCGTTAAATTAAAGAATTAGGAAGCTGTGCCGATGAACTCCAGGAGGACATGGTGTCCAGAATCCATTCGAGGAAAGGAAGCTCTATGCGTTTCCCTCTCATAAGAAATTCCCTTATTAGTTTGTTGGCTGGTGCGCTTCTTTGCGCGGTTGGGTGTAGCCATTCAGCAAAACCGGCACCTCAAGACACGCTGAAGTCCGATGAGGAAGACGCAGATGCAGATGATACTAAAGATCAGGCTGCAAATAATACAGATGACGTTAATGATAAAGATATGCCCGGTGATAACCAACTGGGTCTCGATGATAATGAAAAGAAGGCACCGCCACCTCCGGCAGTGGACGCGGCAGCCGCAAAATCGGCACCTACGGCAGTTATGAGTCCAGGGGATGCTTCTGAAAAGCGTGAAGTTCGTTATGTGATCGTCGATAATACCGCTGCCTATTCTGAAGCGAACGATAAAAGTGAGACGGTAGGGGCCTACAAAGCAGGTGATCCGCTCATGGTTATGCTCCAGGGTGATTGGGCTCAGATCGCAGATAGACACTTCATAAAAGCTTCGGCTCTTTCGATAAAAATAGTACCCCGTAAGCGCGCGAATGATTGGAAAACCAAGGAAAAGGTTTCTTTGTTCTAGCAAACTCGCCAACACCTCCCAACAATTTGATAAGTGGAAAGCGCTTTTCTCCTGCATTAGCGGGTTATAATGTGAGCAGCATCTAAGATTTCCCAGGCGAGGAGAAGCAAAGTGTTTTCGCAAGTCGTATCCCTATTTGGCAGAATCGTGACCCGTCTAGTCTTGGGTATTGAGCGCCACTTCGTATTTAGCTACTCAGCGATCCGGCAGATCTTCGTGCCCCCGATCGATTTCAAATTACTCCTCAGCCAAATGGAATTTGTGGGCGTTCGTAGCATTGCCATCATTGTGCTCGCTGCTATCATGGTAGGTGGGGTTTTTGGCATTCAGTTTGGACATATATTTCGGACCTTTGGTGTGGAATCACTCATCGGTGCCGCAGCTGCTTTTGCCTTGTCCAAGGAATTAGCACCTGTGCTCGGCGCCTTTCTTGTTACTGGCCGGGCCGGATCCGCCATGGCAGCGGAAATTGCCAATATGAAGATCAATGAACAGCTCGACGCCATGCGAGTCATGGCAGTTAATCCCATCGGCTACCTCGCAAGTCCGCGGATTTTAGCCTCGATTTTGATGCTTCCGCTACTGGCAGGTTTTTTTGTTTTGATAGGCGTTTTGTCGGCCTTTGTGATCGGTCTTCTCCTCTTCGACATC
>PLEQ01000233.1 GCA_003136475.1 Deltaproteobacteria bacterium | reverse complement strand
GTAGCGGTCATCAACCCACTCCAACCTGTCGTCCAGAAATCCCGGAGCACTTGTGCTGCAACTCCATTCAAATGAAAGAGACTCTTTCTTGGTCTTCGTATTAACCACAGAAATCCTATAGTTCTCTATAGTGCCAACTCCTTTATCAGCATTGACAACGCATATTTTATCATTGCGTTGTCGCGGGGTGACTGAGCAAACCGGTAAGTCTGGATAATCCTTGAATACCTCCCCACTCTTAGCTGGAAGAAAGTAGTCTCTGCCTTGAACTGCATAGTTGATGTAGTGGTACTTTTCCGAAAAATAATCATCGGGAATATTTTTCCTGGTCTCTTCTGAAGCAGATGCGAGGGGAGAGGCCTGTTGCAGCTTATTGTTTTTCTCATTATAGAGAATGAGATCCCCCCATTTTTTGGCATATGTATAGAGTGGAATGAGTGAGAGACTGGGATCAATGTTAAAGCCAAGTGCCGGAGCCTCCATGATTACATTCCCGCTTGGGTAGAAATAGCTGCCGCAATTTGTATCGAGAGAGATGAGAGGTGAGGTCTCATTGCTCGCAGATTGAGCATGAATAGGAACCCTCAGAGAGAATCCCACGATTAGCAATAGAAGTATGGCTTTCATGTCAGGTCAAGGAACCTGCTGATTGATCCATTCAATCGGGTTGGTAGTGAGCAACTCCCGATTTGCACCAAGTATATATGGAGCACCATTTAGGGTTCCTGCAGCTATAGCAACACGCGTTGCAACCAATGATCTGAAAAAATGTGGCATTATCCAACCATGTAGATGATCTGGATAGTCGCCCTCTTACACTTCAACGAAATCATAAATAATTGCTTAAGATACGGAAGATCATGTTTTGAATAATTGGCATCCCGAACAGCATAAAATAGGGCTTGCCGCGTATAACCATCGTGATCTTCGTAACTTGTTAAAAGTTGTGGAATTACATCATGGGCGTCTGGTGATGCTGCCAATTGATTTGCTAGACTTTGGAGTGTGGAATATTTGGATTTTTCAGAATCATTCAACGTAAGAAAATTTGGCCCATTCCAACTCATTTTATCCAAAAAGTAGGCAGCAAGTGGCTGATATTGCTGCAACAGACTCTCTAGCGATGGGGAATTGGTCTCTGTAGGTAGCCCAGTATTGATAGCGGCTTGAGCATGCAGGTTAGCATTCATGCAGAGCACTCCTATAAGCAGGGGGAGAATAGGTTTCATGTCAGTTCATGGAACCTGCACTTCAATCCATTTTCTTTGGATCATGGTAAAGAAGCTTTCTTTTTGCTTCANNTTGTAACCTATTCGGATAGTTACCCGTTTTACAGACTAATGAAGCAAGAAATACACTTTTTAGAAAGGGTAAATCAGCTTTGCTGTACGTTGCATCCAGCAATGAACCAAATAATATTTGCCGGGAATAACCATCATGTGCTTGGTAGCTTTGCAATAGAGCCAAAATAGCATCGTGAGACTCTGGAATTAAAAGTATTTTTGTTAATAATACTTTCATTTCTTCCAAGTGGTTTTTTCCGTCTAAGGATGCAACGTCCATAATCAGATCGCCCAACTTTGCCTGGTCAATATTCGTATCGGTGGTGTTGTTAACGAGCTCGTTAAATCGGCTGACAATCAAGTCGCTGACGGAAGGATATTTCCAATTGCGAGGCGAGGGCTCGGTGGATTTCATGATTTCATCCAATGCTGCAAACCAGGCCTCACTACAAACCTTGTCATCCTGCAAAATAAAAAAGGCTCATTCGGCCGGCGGCAATGGCTTTTCTTTCTGCCAAGTTGCCCGGAGCTGTGAAGCCAGCGCCTTTCGATCTTCTAAACTCATGTGGAACAAACCAATGTTCTTCCCAGCGGTGTTATAATAGCCATGCTCGAGGTAGGGTCCTCCTGGTAGTTTAAGAATTCCAAAAAGGGCCGTATAAGCCGCTTCGTAAACAGGGATGATTGGCCCAACGCAGTCCATTCCAGCCGTGAACTGAGTCCGCGTAAGTCGATTATCCTCTACAAGGCATTGCAGGAGGGGTTCGACCGCGGTTTCTCCTTCTTCTACCAGTGCCTGGACTATAGGGTCTTGGACTACCTCGGTCATACCTGGATTCATCCTTTGCCTCACGTCGACCGTGTCCAGATCACGGATGAGCGCGCTAATGCGTTCGGGCCCTTCCGGAGGCAATCCATTCTGGAGTACAGTATCGTGCGGTTTCTCAGTTAGTCTTCGATTTAGATCGGCCTGAAGGATTGGTAGCTGCCAGAAGAAGTCACTGTAATACTCGTTGGGCCAGAGATTGGTAATACCCCGAGCGGCTGCGGTATCTTTCACGCGTTTCAGTACGGGTGATAGACTCTTGCAGAGCGATAATGACGAGGCGTAGTCACGATGAAGATAGGCCCCAATAGCCTCATTTTGCCATAGATCCAACCATGGCGTTATCATGTCGATATACGGATCTTTATCCTTCAAACTATCCGCACCTCCATATCCACTTGTCAGCATTTGCTCCGCAGCCTTCACCTCTCCACCGCGAAATAGGAGAGCCGCTTTGATCGGCATCGGATTAGACGTCAAGAGACTCGCGTCTTGGAAAAACTCCTCATTGAAGTGGTCACCCACGAACCCCCCATAGCGAAGCGAGGAGGGGTCTTTTTGGAGATCCACAAGGGGACCGACAGAAGCTACCCGGTAGACTTTTCCATTCAGTGCAATGGCATAACGCTTTTTTCCCTCTCCCGGAATCAACCACCCTTGAGTATTCCAGTTCCAAATTTTTACCTCCCTGTATTCGCAGCCCCGAGGATCTGCTAACCCTGCTTTGAATAGATCTGCAATGGCACTGACCACAACAGGCGGAAGTGATGTTGGAGGCGGAGTCCAGGTCTTGTTCTGCTCCGGCGGAATCGGCATACTATCAGATTCTACCTTAGTAGTGGATTGCGCTTGGACTCTGGCATTCAGACAGAACAGCCCGATAAGCAGGATGGGGAAGGTTTTCATTCGACTGCTGGCACTAACACAGTGATCTCTAGTGCCTTGGAGGCATAAAAGCTATTTTAGATGCGCATCTAATATGAACGTGCCTAGATACCGTTGGTCATCACCCTCCGTCCATCGTATGTATCTTCCTATAAAGTCCTGGTTAGGAAATTCGGTGTTCATCTTACTCGCAACTGATTTAAACAGCTGTAAATCGACAATTTTTAATGCCTCAAGTGCATTGATCCGTTGCTTGATAGGGTTCTTTTTATCGAGAGCGTAATCTGCAAGCACTTGTCCGGAATCTGGTATTGCTACAAGTGCATTGAGGGCAGGCCAAACTATTAGTATGACATTTGTATTTTGTCCACTTACATCATTCATATGCATCACATAGCTTTGATACCCGTCCGTATGATAATTGAGATAAGAAATTAGCACGGGAGCCGTACCTGGAGCTTTTGCTCTACCAAGTACTGCAATCGCATTTATTTGGGCGTCGTAGATATGCTTAAATTTTTCTACCTGGATCGGATTCGTTGCTCCATAATTCTCCATTGGACCTGTGACAAGAACTGGATTTGTCTTTAATGTACTCATAGCTGCTGCAATCTCAGCATCAGAGACGAAAGCGTTGGAATCTTGCCCCTGACAGGCATTCATTTCGACTGCTAGCAGAGACAATCCAAGAATCACAAACTGGAGAAATCGAAAACGCATACGGTCAGACTATTTGGAGATGTTATAGAACCACATGGTTCCCATATTGGGGTGCGCTTGGTTATCATCTTCGATCCAACTAACCACTGCCTTCGCCTTTTTGGAACTACTGAACTCAACTTGAAGAGCTTCTCCCGCCGTCTTCATTTCATTCTTATCGACATATCTGAGTGCATGGAAAGCTGCAAAACGAGAAGTAACGGGGTTTTTCTGATCTAGCGCATACCTCGCGAGAGCCTGTGCCGAACTTGGGATTTCTACGAGCGATCCAAGCACCGGCCATAGATTTTTCATATCATTGGTGGTCACGATCATGGCGCGACCTCCATCCATCCCATCCACCATGGACTAGTTTTCGTGGGTCCAACCAAGTGCACAAATAATATATTCTAATATGAGGCATATTATAAACCTATTGAGAAATAGCTTTCAACGGTGTCTCAATTCTATAGAAGTGCCACGTTGTGGGATCAAAAACCGAAAAATCATACTTACATGGGAATATCTTCAAAAAGTTAAAATCTGCAGCATTTAAATCGATTGTAATGCACAAAAATTCGCCAGACTCAATAGCCGCAGCAGTATGCCTATGTATATTTACTCCTTGAAACTTAGAATAATCATGTAAAGAGATAGTTTTCCCTTCTAAGTTTTGATAATAAATCTTGATGCCGTTATCAAAATCATTTGGGGAATAATCTCTTTCTGCAGATGCGTTGTTTTTCAGAAAGACTTTAATTTGTCCACCCCCGACGTTTTCAGGACTTTGAGTTAGAGTGGATGCAACTGATATATCATTGGTGGAATTGTACCACGATATATTCGGCTCATTTGGCTTCTCGTTAGAGATGCTGTTTGCTTCTAAAGCCTAAATAGTATAGAAGCACAAGCTAAATTGAATAATTCTAAACATTGTTTTCATTATAAAGTGGCATTATTGCTCCACACAGGCTCTTCAGGTGCGTTAGTATCAGATGCAGCAGGGAAATTTGAGACCGGCAATGTGACGGGCCTCATGTTTTGGAGCCACTAGAGAGTTAGTGTTCAGGGGTTAATT
>PLEQ01000445.1 GCA_003136475.1 Deltaproteobacteria bacterium | reverse complement strand
GTCTAGTGCTTGGAGATGAAAAAGACGATAAGAATCAGCATGTTATAAAATCAAAAACCGCTTGATGCTCAGTCGATTTTTTCCAATACGGTTGCAATGCCCTGTCCGCCTCCTATGCACATGGTGGCAATTCCGAGGCGCTTACTTGGATCTTTTTTCATCGTGTGGAGCAAGGTCGTTATGATGCGTGCTCCTGAGCACCCGAGTGGATGTCCGAGCGCGATGGCGCCTCCGCGCAGATTTACTTTCGTGTTTGCTTGATCCGCAATCTCAAGCGCCTTGAGCACGGACAGTGATTGGGCGGCGAAGGCTTCATTCAATTCAAAAACATCAATATCTGCAATTTTGAGTCCCGCGCGACCCAAGGCTTTTTTTACAGCAGGTACGGGCCCTATGCCCATGATGGACGGCTCGACACCGGCGCTTGCCATACCGCGAATGCGGGCAAGGGGTTTGAGGTGGAGTTTTTTAGCCCGCTCCTCAGACATCACCAGTAGGCAAGAAGCACCATCGGAAATTGCGGACGAGTTTCCAGCAGTCACTGTTCCCGACCGTGGGTCAAAGACAGTTGGCAGTTGGGCAAGTGCCGCGAGCGAGGTGTCGGGACGCACCACTTCGTCATAGTCAAAGGTTTGCAGAGTGCCTTCGGCATCATGTCCTTCCATGGGCACAATTTCATCCTTGAACCAACCGAGCTCTCGGGCCTTTGCCGCATTTTGGTGTGAGCGCAAGGCAAACTGATCCTGTTCTTCGCGCGTCACATTGTAAAGTCGTGCGAGCATTTCTGCGGTTAGCCCCATAAGGTTTGAAGCTTTGGCATAATACAAACTGCCGAGGGGGTTCGGATCGACCCCGTGATCCATGGGAACGTGCCCCATGTGTTCGACACCACCGCAAAGAAAGACTTCCCCTTGCTCTGCCATGATGGCCGTCACGGCTATATGGAGCGCAGTCATCGAGGAACCGCAATTGCGATTGACCGTTTGCGCGCTCACACTTAAAGGAAGCGTGGTCTGCAAAACAATCGTCCGTGCAACGTTATAGGCTTGCTCGAGAGTTTGCTGGACACATCCGATGAGCACATCTTCAATTTCAGCAGGGTCCACTTGGGGATTACGGAGCATAAGTTGGTTGATAAGGTCCGCAGCTAAGTTATCCGCGCGTCGATGACGATACATCCCGCCTTTAGAGCGCCCCATCGGAGTTCGCACAGCATCGACAATGACTGCATGTCTCATTTTGTTTCTCCTTCTTCGTTTAAGTTATGCCATGCCGTAAAAAGAACGTTTGCTTTGCACGTGCTCTTGGAGCAGGGCAGGGATTTCATAGGCCTTGCCCAGCGGTCGAAATTCCTGCGCCCGTTGCGAGAATGGCTCCAAACCAAAATGATCCAAGCTCTTCATTGCACCGCCAAGAAAGGGAGGAAAGCCGATGCCGTTGATGAGTGCGAGGTCCAGTTCTTGTGCCGAGCCCACAATCCCTTCCATCAGACAGCGGACACTTTCGTGGACGAGGGGAATCATCAGGCGATCGATAATATCATTCTTGGAAAGCTGCTTTTTAGATTTTGCAAACTTAGTCAATAGGATGTCTAAGCCGGCATCTGGCGTTTTTTGGATGCGCCCCTTCTTGTCGGTCGCATAACGATAGAAGCCTAGCTGGCTTTTTTGGCCGAGCCGTTTTTCCTGATGCATCAACTTTAAAACCGACGGGTTTTCCAATGGCATGCGGTCTGGGAAGCCTTCGCTCATGATCTGTTGAGCATGCGCTGCCGTATCGAGACCGATCACGTCTAGCAGGTATGCCGGTCCCATCGGCCAGCCATAGCTTTCCATCACTTTGTCTATTTCATAAGGATGCACACCTTCGACCATCAAAGTCAGGAAGCCCCAAAAATACGGAAAGAGCACGCGATTGACTAGGAAACCTGGGCAGTCTCTGACTACCACAGGAATTTTCCCCATCTGCTGCGCATATTGCACCACGGTTCCGATCGTCTCATCACTGGTACGGGAACCACGAATGATTTCGACCAGCGGCATCTTATGCACGGGGTTGAAAAAGTGCATACCGCAAAAATTCTCAGGCTCCAAAACAGCTGAGGCAAGTTTGTCGATCAAAATCGTGGAAGTGTTGCTGGCGATCACTGTTCCTTTTTTAATCTGACTAGTGAGTTCACCCAAGACGGTTCTTTTTACTTTTTCATTTTCCACCACCGCTTCAATCACCAGGTCAACGGAATTGAAATCACCATAGCTCATGGTGGGCGTGATAGCAGTGAGGACGCGTGCCATGCTGCCCGCATCGATTTTTTTCCTTTCCACCTGTTTCATAAGGAGCTGGGTGGCCTCACTCATGCCTTTGCCCAGTGCATCGGGAGCGATGTCTTTCATCAGAATGGGAATGCCCTTGGATGCGGATTGGTAGGCAATACCTCCGCCCATAATGCCAGCGCCGAGTACAGCAGAACGTTGCACAGCCTTGGCTTTTTGCGTGAAACTTTTCACGCGCTTTTTATTAAATTGGTCCGCTAGGAAAATGCTGATGAGATTTTCAGCACATGGCGTTTTGGTCAGCGCNNGCGTAACAAAACTCTTGCGCTCGATCTTGAGCGCGTCATCGCGGCCCATTTCCGCCGCCTTCTCGATAATGGTGATTGCCTCCATCGGTGCTGGATAGTGCTTACCCGCTTGCTGACTGACAACAGCACGGGCGGTGTCAAAAGCCATCCGCTTTTCAATGGCTGCGCGAAACTGCAGAGGAGAAACTTTAAGCGTCCGGCGTTTTTGCCAGGCCAGCTTCTCGCTGTTCGCTTGCTGAATCATAGTGCGAGCCGCGCTATCCTGCTTTGTGAGATCCACGATGGCATCAATCGCGCCGATGCGCAAAGCATCCTTCGCCGCCCAGCTTTGGCCACCCGCAATCCATTCGATAGCATTGTCGACCCCGACTAAGCGCGGCAGACGCACCGTGCCGCCCCAACCGGGAATGATCCCCAACTTGGTCTCCGGCAGCCCGACCCGTGCACTCGGACTTGCAATACGGAAATGCGTAGCAAGTGCGACTTCAAAGCCCCCACCCAAGGCAAAACCATGGATATTCGTGACCGTCGGGAACGGTATGTCTTCGATATCATTGAAGAGAGCATGGGTCTTTTCCAACCATTTCTCGACATCCTGACCCTTAAAGAAACCCAAAAATTCTGTGACATCCGCTCCCACCATAAACGCGTCCTTAGCACTGGTGAGAATCAGACCCCTAAGCTCCTTTTCTTTCTGCACATGATCGATTGCCGTGCGCAATTCCTTCAGTGTTGCAGCGTCGAACTTATTGACCGACGATGTCTGGTTGTTGAATTGGACATACGCAATGTCTTCGTCGCGGTAACAGAATATGCTGTTGCANNATCCAGGATTCTACTACAATTTAACTTGACGGAACAATAACTTGGTAAGATTTTGAGGGCACCTCAGCGGTTTGAAAGTGGGAAAGCTTGACGCTTGAATCTGTTAGCCTTAGAAAACAAGCTTGCAGCCCAGCAAAAAGTGAGAATTTGCAATCAGGAGATCTTTATGAGTGAAACCCTAATCGGTACAGCGGGCTA
>PLEQ01000090.1:2673-2916 GCA_003136475.1 Deltaproteobacteria bacterium | reverse complement strand
ACTCTTCATCATCCAAAGACAAAAGGTCTAACCAATCCACCACGTCATCCAAATCGCCTAGAAAAACTTCATCGATTTTTTCTTGTTTTTTGTAGAGCGCATAAGCTGTCTTAGTCAGATGGCCTTCTGTCTCATGGAGCTTTTGTTCTGTACGCCGCAGTTTCTGTCGTGCCTCGAGGCAGCGAAGATCTGCTGTCGCCTTAGCTCGCTTCATTTTATCACTGAAGTTTTGCAAATCAAGCC
>PLEQ01000090.1:0-2625 GCA_003136475.1 Deltaproteobacteria bacterium | reverse complement strand
TGCATTTGCAAAGTTTGACCCTCTCGGAGCGCAGCGACGAGTAGTGCATTATTTACTGTTCTTGCTTCGTTTTCACAACCTTCTCTTTCTTGCGCCCCACCCTTTCTCGATAGGATGGCTCCGCGAGCACCACGAACTCCGTGCTCGGGTTCTTTAGCCTGTCAATGATAGCTTCGGCGATGACCGGGTCTTCAAATAGCCCCTTCCATCCTGACGGCTTTACTTGCGATGTGACAATAACGATGCCCTTGCGGTATCTTTCTTCCAAGATATCCATGAGAACAGTCGCCTCCTCGTGCGTGTAGCTTCGAAGGCCGAAGTCGTCCAAAATGATAGCTTTGCACTGGGCTATCCGCTTCAAGAACGACAGATAATTGCCGCTTGCCTTACTCGCTGTTACCTCTTCGAAGAAGATATTTGATGAGAAAAAACTAGTAGCAATTCCTTCAGCACACATACGACGGCCAAGAGCTACTGCAAGGTGACTTTTACCACCGCCAGTTTTTCCAAGAAGAAGCAGGTTTTCCATGTTATGCAGGAAACTAAGCAGACTTAATTCTTTCAGTTGGCCTCGACTTATTCCACGGTCAAAGCTCATGTCAAAGTCTTCGAGGTCATAGTTGTGCCGAAAACGTGCCCGCGTTATCAACCGCCTGGCAGTGTGCTCTTTGCGATAAAGCTTCTCATCTTCGAGTAACAAACGCATGAAATCACCGATAGGCAATTGCGCTGATTCGGCCTCAGCTATTCTTCGTTCAAGTGATTGAACAAAGCCTCCAAGCCGGAGTTCACTGGACATTCTTAAAACTTGTTCGAGACTCATCTTCATTCCTTTCCATTAACAANNAAAAATATCATCGGTACAACGAGTTGGGGTCAGCACTTGCATTCGCCCTCCTCGTGAAACAAAGCTTTGAGCACAGGACTTAAAAAACTCCAGGCGAAAGCGTTTGAAAGTGAGGCACTGAGAAGCCGCATATTCAAAGGCTGCATTGTTGAGACCATCTCGATTCCAAAGTCTTAGCATTCCTTGAACTCGCCTCAAGTTGACAAGAGGTCGGGGAATCGAGAACAATTGACTTATTAGCTCAAAAAATTTTGGACCTATCGCTTCTGCTCGAGCTTTTGCTTGCTTGACTTCAAAACGTGAAGTTTGCAGCCTTTCCTCTGGAAAATGCTCGTCGTAGCTTGAACGCTTTCCTTTACCATCAAGGCGAGCGTGGGCAGTTAAAGACACGAGCTCCTGGTCAAAGATCTCAATAAGACCTTCACTGCAGCGCACCCTTACGGTTTGCCCAACATACTGAAAAGGAACCGAGTAGTAGTTGTGATAGATCTGAATGTTGCAGTCTGGGTGAACTTTAGCCTCCTTCCATTCAAAGATTGAATATGGTTCCGGGGACTGGGGTAAAAGCTTAGATCTCTCCTCTACAAACCGTTCACGTCGGCTGACTCCGTAGTCTTTCATGATGCGGTCATTAAAACTGTCCAGGAACACTTTGAAGGCCTGGTTCAATTCGGATAGAGAGTAGAACTTTTTTTCGTGTACTTGCTGGTAGAAGCTTCTTTAGATGGCTCCAATAGTGGTCTCCACCATTGCTTTGTCCCTGGGATGGTAGGGTCGAGCAGGAAGAACAGCAAAATTGTGATGGTTGGCAAACTCGCAATACGTGGGATTCACCTCAGGATCGTAGCGATGAGCTTTCTTCACTCCACTCCTCAAATTATCGACGACAACATAGGGTGTGACGCCTCTGAAGTAATTCCACATGTTCACATGGGAACGAAGAAAGGAGGGGAGCGTTTGGTTCATTGCGAATTCGCCAAATGTAAAACCACTAAATGCAAGGACGCCGCAGAAAAGGTGAGTCTTTTTAATTCTTCCGGTTTTTGCATCAACGATTGGAATCCCATGGGTGTAGTCGACTTGGGTTTTTTCCCCAGCGTTGTGCTCAAGAGTGATGGAGCATGGTAAAGGTTGTGCGTCTTTCAACTGTTTGAAGTAACGGTAGAAAGCCCAGTAGGAAACTGTTGGAGCGAAGTCTTTGTGAAGTTGGTTGATCTGAACGCCAGCAGCATTTTTTCTGCGAATTTCGTCCCAATTGAGGGAATCACGCCAAGTTTTGGCGATCTCTTCCCGGGCTGGCTTGTCGCGCAGACTTTTGCGCACTGTATTTCGAGAAATCCCGAGCGCGTGGGCGATTTTTCGGATTGGTTTTCCTTGGTTAAATAGTTCCAGAATTTGCTGTTCAATCATGATGGAAATAGATCTCCCCCGTAATGCCATGGCGATATCCCTGAGAAGTTGCAAAGGTGTACGGCGTACCTTTGACCCAGACTCAACGTTGGGTCAAACTCTGCAAATCCCTGGGTCAATATGCTGCAAACGAGGGGGTCAAACTTTTGCAAATGGGTGGGTCATTCTTTTGCAAACGGGTGGGTCAAACTTCCCGCAAACGACCATTTGCCCCGACTGGAGTATCTATAGCCGCCTTCTATCGGCGTTTTAGCCTGTTAAAGGACAAATCACCTACAGTTGCTATTCCCCTCATCCATAAGCCTGGTGAGCGCGTTCAGGTGGACTATGCTGATGGAATTCCCATCTACTGCAGGATTTCACGAATA
>PLEQ01000005.1 GCA_003136475.1 Deltaproteobacteria bacterium | reverse complement strand
CAATAGGTGAGATCCGAGCAAACTTATCGATAATATCTTGGTTAACACCTTCGGCAAGCATTTGTTCATATATCATATTCAAAATAACGCTGTTATGCGCAATGATGCTATTTGCAACAAGTCTCACTGCATGAGCACTGACGCGGTTGTTGACTATTTTCTTCCCTTTGAAAACCCCTATATATATTTTTCGAATGAGTCCCTGCAGTTGATGATATGCTTCCGTGCGATTTCTTGCTGTCCTGATGGCTTTTCTAAGTGTCATATTATCAATCAAGTTAAGTACATGTATGCTTTTTAATAGCTTGTTGTACTCAAACAGAGCTTTTTTGAGGCCAGTATAGCGGGCAGAAGAGTTTATTTTCTTAACGATGGTACTTTGAGTATTTTCCTGCATAAGTAAAGACAGCAGAATCCGCAGGATGCCTCGCTTATGTGATCGAATAAGCGGAACATTAATAACGCCCTTTGGACGAATAATGCCAGTGTAATTATCGATCGGATTAACAGAAAACAAGTCACTGCAAGCCTCCTTTATATCCTTTATACTTGGCACATAATCAACATCTATGGAATCCAATATAACAAAATTGAGTTGATTGAGGGAGTGATTATCACCCGTCACCATATCAATCTGGATATCTGTTTTATTACCATTGATCACATCATAAAGAGAATGTCCCTCATACTCATTTAACCCGATATTTTTAGCATTAACGGCAATAAAATTTGCTATCAATGTGTATACAGAAATGCCAGGTGCTTTTCCAAGATATTTTGTTGAATACCGGGATTGAATGGTGCTTTCACTGGTTGGTTGCTTTTGTCCATCAGCATCACCAAGGCTTTTGTTGTCTATCAAGTCCCATAATTTGAAAATAGGTAATGAATGCACGAGGTTGCCTGCCTTGTCATTCGCGGCGCACATTGTATCAATGCGAATGTAATCCTCTTGGGTTGAGCGTAAAAGATTGAAGCTCATATCGGACATATCAGCCATTTTCTCGGTGCTTATACCGAATGCCTTTGCTAAAACACAGGCATTAACGGCAGTTTTAGCGGGCTTTGTCTTATGATTGCGTCGTGCTTTCATGTGAATGAATGTACCCCACATATCGGTGAGATCTCCCATATGCATCATGATATCTGGAATTTCTACCTGTGGTACGGTTCTGAAAAAATTATCATCAAGTTTTTCAGANNATTTTGAATGCCAAATTTTCACCGCGAGTAATTCTGCCGGTTGTCCTTGTCCATGCGCGATCTAGTTCTTGCAGGACGTCATCTAATCGTTTGTCACAATAGATCGGTATTTTTTTGTAGCCAAATTCATTGGCAATTTTTTCTACATTATCAACAACGTCCTCGCTCACCAAATCATGATCAATATCACAGTACGTTACGCTGTCATTACAACAAAGCAATCCCTTATCCAGGCGATGATACATCTTATGATACACAAAAAATTCAAACAAATGTGGATCAACCTGCTCATCATCTGCATCTTTTTTTAAATAAGGCAGTGCTGTTTTAGAGATTTTGTCTTCTATTTCTTTGGGTAATCCGCACTTTTAAACGGTGAAAACAGCCATAACCCATACCATTAAAGGACTCTTAAGATTTAGGCACTACATTATTTGAATTTTCAAATGATTTTTTATTTCGTAACGATAGCTTTGATGTGACGATCTTTAATAATGTTAAAGGCTTTATAGATTTTACTGGCAGTTTGAGAAAAACGACCTGGCATACGGTACTGTGTACCTGTTACAGAGTCCTTCAGGATAGAAGATTGCACCTCCATTAATTCCTCGAGTATGAACTGCGGTGAAATTTTCTGAGTTAAATTGACGATATACTCCATATGCCGCAATACGGTAAAAGCCATATAGCATATAGCATATGGCGCGTGGATGCGTTCTGTTTTAAAATGGAAAATAGGACGCATGGATAAAGTATGCTTGTTTAATCTGAAGCTTTCCTCGATTTTCCATAAACGGGCATACCGGCTGATGATTGTTGCATGAGAAGCATCTTTAATATTGGTAATGACACCATGTAGACCTTCCCACGCCATATCTTCAGCTATTTTCACTTCATCCAAAGCTGTTTTGCTCGCCTCGGTTTTTGTGTATTTTTTTACACCTTGATTGGTAATAAGTTTCTGAGTATTACCTTCTGAACCAAGCGTTTTATTGATTTTATTAAGCACTTGTTCGCGCTGAATAGCATCTCGTTTTGCACGCGATTTCTTATAAGAAACAACCAAGCGACGATTTTTATAAGAAAACTCACCCGTCCAGGCAAGCTCATCACCCAGTAGTGTACTGTTATAATTTTGCTCCGATAAAATTTCCGATTTTAACTCCCCAGACATAGCGCGTAGCTTTGCAGCCACAACATACTGATGTCCTTGTGCATCCAATGCAGATAAGTTGGTTTCACTCATCATGGCTCGGTCAGCGACAAAGCAAACAGAGCCTATATTAAACTGCTTTTTCCATGAGTCCAGACAAGCTAACAATGTGCCTACTTCTGCTTTATTACCTTCGAATAATTCATACCCCAGGGGCAAGCCATCACTGTTGGTGGCCATTGCCAATACCACTTGAGTCGTATTGAAACGATGGTCTTTGCTATATCCAAAACGACGTAAGTCGTCAGTATCAGTGGATTCAAAGTAAAGTGTGGTGCAGTCAAAAAAGAGGATGTCTATGCTTTCCGGAATCAGTTGTTGAGCCCTCTGGAACGTCTTGGCCTTGATTTCACCAATCTTGGGGAACAGCTTGTCCATCATTCGATAAATCGCATCCAAATCGTGTGTACGTGAAAATCGATTGGCCAGAAGACGCTGCGCTTTAAATTTGCTGCCAGGATCCGCTATTCGCATCAGCACAATATCACGCAGTAGCTCGACATTTTTCTTTCCTGACAAAATTTTGTCATATCCCAACTGGGAAAAGACGTGTCCACCAATTTCATGCAATCCATCAACAATCCTTTGTTCTTCAATAAGATTTTTAAGAACGACAGTATCACTATCTGTTAGTTCTTCCAGTCTAGTTAATGGCTTTCTTCCACGCTTCTTCGTAGGTTGATTTTGAA
>PLEQ01000510.1 GCA_003136475.1 Deltaproteobacteria bacterium | reverse complement strand
GGTAGCTTTACAGTCTGCTCCGTCCGCTCGACCTTGGTCTTGATTGGAAACGAAATGACGTCAGGCCCTTTGTCGAGTGACCTTAGATCCGGTGGTGTCTGTTGCAAGCCAGGATTCGGAGGGCCATAGGCCCTGGGTTCTGAGCTGGAGCCTGTGCTACTCGACCTACTCACTGGTAGCAATTGAGGTTCAACATTGACCGCAGGGCTTGGCGAGAGCTGTGCTGGTTGTGGTTCAGGAACAATCGGAGCTGCTTGAGACTTCGCCTGTTCCAAACCCCGCGTTTGACCATCAACCAACGCATTGATTGCTTTAACCTGTTTTTCAATCTCTTCGATTTTGGCGGAAAGAGTTCTTTCCCTTTTCTGGTAAATATCGCTACTTGGTGCAACGATCTTCCCCGCTGAAAAATCAGGTTGCTCGATATCGCGGTACACAACGACTTTGCTGTCCTCATGCCTGCTCACGAGGTAGATAGCTCCAAAAAATGCGACGATGGACCCTATGGCAAGCGCCGTTCGATGTGTACCCGCGAGCGTGCGCAGCTTCTCGAAGTTGATTTTGGTAAAAGGATTCATGGAAACCTCCTTGACGAACAAGTTTGGATTCAGGTTTACCGCTGATTTTTGACCGCTATTTGACTACGACTGGCTCGATAGGAAGAACAATAGATGTATAGACTGAGCTCGGCTTAGCAACGATTCTTAAGAACGTCAGATCCTTGCCTTTGGGTGCCTTAACCGGCTCAAGAATTTTGTCATCAACTTGGGACAACAAGGCTACGTTTGGCTGTCCGAGACTTAAGCTCTTGAGATCGATGGCAAACCGTTTTGAGCTTTCGTTGGCTATCTTAAAAACGTACCCGTTGAACTTGGGACCCGTGTAAATTTTGATGAGTTCCACGGAAATCCCCTCTATTCCCGAGGTGATTGTTCGGGTCATTGTCTTAGCGTTGTACCCAAGAAGAGTATCTCCACGAATCATAGCCTTCATGAGATCGAGTTCGGAAACATCCGCTCCCTTAATCGCCTCCGACTGAGGATCGACCCTCAGTTCCTTCGACTTCAGATCGTAGAAACTGTCAGTCTTTTCGGGAATCGCCTGTGTGACGGTCCGAATCTTGAGATTTACAACGACGTCGTTTGCAAGAATGAAGGTAACTTTGTCGATCCCGTCTTGAGACCGGGGTTTGATCGCGAGAACCCGGTAGTTTGGATCGTTAGCGTTCGCCGGTTCAATGCTAAACTTAGAAGCTTGGGAAATCGTTTTCACTTCCTCCTCAAAGCGCAGAATCGTGGTTCGATCGTAGCCCACAGTTAAAGATTCGGTCTCGGAACCGTAGTAAACAATCTTGCCAAACGCCCCGCTCCCACTGATAAAAAGCGTTCCGACCAATAGGCTCTTTAGCAATTGTCTTCTCATTGCTTGTCCCCTTTTTCATGGTTCTGAAGATCCGTCTTTGCCTTAAAGGTATCCAACTTGCTCCACGTCAAACTTTCAATTTGTAGGTACCAGCGCTTTCCGGGATCGGGCGGCATAAGCTTANNCGGCTCGTGCGTAAGCGGTCACATGGTAGGCTCCCTTTTCGTTTGTGAGGATATCGATATTTTTGACTTTAATAATTTGCGCCAAGTCTTCCGCTTGCACTTGCCTAATCCACTCCCGAGTTTGAACATCAAATTTGACTTTGAAATCAGGGCTCATAAACCGCTTGAGCCCTGAATACTCCTCGACGATATTCGACGCATTAACGTTGCCAAGAGACGACAGAAAGTCGCTTGCAGCGTCGTGGACGTAGGCGTCGGGAATCGGCTGGGGAGACACTGGGGTAAAGTCCCTGACCCCTGGTGCTAGAATGTACTCCTTTGTACGGAGCTGACTGTACAAGTGGGCTATTTCGATTCTGGAAATCGCAAAATAGCCAACTAGCACAAAAAGCGTTATCCCAACGAGATAAGTCAAAACCATTTTTTCCCTCAGAAGCGCTGCCTTATACGCGATGTACCTTGGCAGATAAGACAAGTCCTTCCTTTCTTGTTCGGTAGGTGGATTATCGAGAGTTTTTGGTTCGAACCCTTTATCTTTTGAACTCACCATGGCTTCTCCTTAGTCAGAGTATTTCTTGGGACCCTTGGGATTGACCATTCCTGGCAAAGTCATTTTTAGATGTCGGTAGGGCCAATGAAAGAAGATGCCCTTCTTGTTGCGTCTCCTAACAACTGGCCCTACAACAAGCACGAGGATCAGACTTAAGAACATGAGCTTCCACGAGTACAAAATAATTCCAAACAGCAGCATGCAGATCAAAGACCCCATAACTTCTCCGAGTTCAAAGTAGTCGAACACAAGGATAGGGCTATCAATGGTCTGACTCACTCGCTTGGCGTGCTTTTGTTTCATTGAATCGTAGTTGTGCATGAAGTTCCCCTATCTGGTATTCGTAAAGATCGATCCTCCCCCCATTGCAAAAATGTTTGCGATCCACATGAGCACTGTACCGATCACAATCGCAGCGAGAACGCAGATGATTGCCATGGCAAAGCGTTGTTCCTTCAGATTCCAACCGGCACCTAGAACAGCGAGACCGGCCATGATGCGAGCACCAAAGACAAAGAGAAAACTGTCAACAATGTGGAGCAGTGTCCCTGCTGCCGTGAGTTTATCCGTTGCATTCGTATCTCCGGGTACCGTAAGGCCCCCAGCAAACGCTACGGCATAAGGGAAAAACACCGCGAGCAGAACACAAAAGGCGCCACCAAGGCGGAGCCTTTGCCGGTACAACTTTGGCGAAGAAGCCATAGGTACACCCCTATTTTTGGTTGTTAGCTAATTCCGTTTATCGATTAGCGAGAGTCGCTAGAACGTTTTGAGTCGGAAAATAACCGTCAATGCGATAGATGAGTTCTTTTTGGGTATCTGCGACAAACATGACTGGCCATGAATTGATTTTCCTTTCTTTTAGCTCCTCCTTTATTGCGTGCACGCTCGGGAACGCTATAGGGTAGTCCGGACGTTTATCGTCCACTTGCCTTAGCTCCACGTAGTAACCCATGTCTTGCAGATCCTTGAGCGTACTGAGCATGCTCTTGCAATGGGGACAGCTTGAATCAAAGTAGAGCCGGAAACGAAAACGCTTAAAGTCCACCTGCTTTGGTGCTAGTCGCGCTTGCTGTTGCGATACAAGCGCAAGTTCTTCGCTGTTGAGTGGAATGGACATCTTTGAGACAAATTCCCCCATACGCTTTTGCAGATTAGCCATGAGCTTGTTCTTGGCTTCAATTAACGTAAACCACTGTCNNGGCGTATAGTCTCCTTCCCGAAAGAACTCTGGATTCTTGGGGTCTGAGTACTTAGCCCAGTCAAATTTTTTGTTATCAACTGGCAGCTTCTCGGCTTTGACAGGTTCTTTTGACGCACCTTTCAGTTCCACTTTGCTTGGAGGATCAGGCTTTACGGTCTTCCTCTCCTTCCAATAGTCGATCTCATTTCCGAAATACTCAAAGGCTCTGGCCTCTACGTTTGCGAAAAGCATCAATAAGAGAATGATCGGTTTCACAAGACCTCCCTTACGTGAAAAAAAGTGCATCGCGAATATCGATTCGCCCCTCCTTTGCCAATTCCAAACATTCAAAAGCAAGCGAATCCGTAACAACAAGGTCTTCGACGCCCAGCTTTACAATTTCATCCCTAGCCAAATGTTCAATCACAGCAACCCTGCCCGTGACGCCCTGATGACAATGCTTGCATCCTGAGAAGCTTGAGACTCTGTAGTTTCCCGTCTTCTCAACTCTTGAAAGCAATTCGCTTGTTGCTGGTTCGCTGCATTCTGGACAAATCAGGCGTAGTAGCCGTTGTGCCACAGATAGGCGTAGATTCGTCTTAATGGAAAAGCGGTCGGCCCCAAGGTTCGTCAATCGATCGATGACCTGAACAGCACCATTAGCATGAATGGTCGAGAGCACAAGATGGCCGGTCGAAGCCAACTTCAAGCTGAGTTCAGCAGTTTCAGAGTCTCGAATTTCCCCAAGCAAAATTACATCAGGGTCTTGACGCATAAGAGCACGTTGAAAATTCGCGAAATCCTTGTAGTCTGAAATGTTGGCCTGGTTGACTCNNCTGGCGAGCTGTTTTTCGACCGGGTTTTCTAACGTCGAGATATTTTTTCCTAGCCGATCCATTTCTTCAAGTAAAGCGTAAAGGGTCGTTGTTTTTCCGCTGCCCGTTGGGCCAGAGATCAAAATAAGTCCTTCGCTTTTAGTAATGCTCTCAAGCAAGACTTTAAGCTTGGACTCTCTGATACCGAGCTGGCGAATGTTTAGAGTTTTCTCTTGATACTGAAGCCTAATGACAATCTTTTCTCCTCCACTCGTCACTGGCATAGAGCTGCCACGAATATCGATTCCAAGACTATGCAGTGTGGCTCGTGAGTCTTGCGGCTTACCGATGATGCCGAGGTCCATATTGATAATCCATTTAAGCTTGGAAGTAAGCGGCAACGTATGATCGGAAGACAGTCTTTTCCAGTCGCTTAAATGGCCGTGAACACGAAAGCGAATGAGATAGTCCAGGTCATAGGGTTCAAAATGGATATCACTGGCCCCCAGACTTTTCGCGCTTTCGAAGCAGTTTTTCAGGATGCGAGCGTAGGGATCGTTCTCGGCGATCTTTTGATCGTCGTTCAGATCCCTCGAAACTGTTAAGGCCGCTTCCTTTGTTTCTCTTTTTGTAGTTCCAACTACCAGTATGTCCAAAAGATAAGGTTCAGCGACCCGCAAATACGCTGGACGACGAAAGAACAACTCAAGTCGTTGGACAAGCTCATCACTGAATTGGCGAACAAGTCCCTCTACTCTTTCTTGTGTTAGCCCACAGAGAACGACGTCAACACTTGCCAAGAACTTCCCTTGCTCCGGTGTTAGCGCTACAGCGTCAACCTTTTCTTTTAAATCCTGATATTTTTCACCGTTGAACGGCTGCAAGTAGTCGATTAGAGCGGAATCGAGCTGTTGGCGATTTATAAAACCAAGCTCCACCATCAGGCGCCCTAGTTTCACTTTCCGAAACTTGGATACACCTAAGGCCCGATTCAACTCGTCTCGACCGACTATGCCCTTTTCCACCAGAAATTCGCCAAACATACTACCTCCATGCCTTACAAGCTGCTTGCAGCGCTTGAAGCCAAACTTGTGTTGTTGCAACCCAGGGCACATCGCGCGTGCAGCTTGTTCTCTGCCAGATCGCGTAGAGGTAGTTTTTAAAGTTCCCGGTGAACCGGCCCAGCTCGTTGACACCTTTCAGACGCAGAAAGCCTATGTTCTGACCTTCCCGAAAACATCCAGACGTCTGAGGGCGTATCATTTGCCACTTTTCGTCAGCAGATATGGATACTCCCCTTAAAACCTCAGCACCGATGCTGCGTATCCGTGAAGCCACGACTAGAGAAGCTGTGGTCTGATCCGAAGACGTCACCGTTCCTGTTCTTGGAAAGTGAATGCCCCAGCCCGTGCAAACGGGTTGCGTGGACGGTGGGTATTTGGGGAGCCATTCCATGTTAAAGGAACACATAGAAGAATCTCCCCCCGGACTGGCTGAGTGCTCTCCAGATATCGACATCGCAGCCCCTTTGAGCAGACAAGCTTTAGGAGAAAGCGCCCACAGCTTGTGATTTGGTTGCCACATATCCGCAAGGCCTGTACTCCAGTTGCTCCCCAGATTTTCGCTCAAGGTAGACAGGCAAAAAGTGTCCGGCAGCGCCTGTCCGCATGGCAATTCATTAAAAGCCCACTGTGCAAACGGGACGTTGATCGTGTGGGCATGGAATGAATAGCTTTCCATATCATCCTCCGCGCCAAACGGAGCACTAGGTCTTGTTAACTTGAGTTGAAGTTGAACACCGGGGAGCTTGGAAAAAAAAGTTTCTTTTGCATTGCTTACAACCTCCACAAAAAGCTTGGGAACGTAGTAGCTAAAGATCACGCACGGCCTAGGTATTGGCCAACCGCAGGTACTCATTTGCTGGTGCAGTTCAAGTCCTTCGCGAAAGGTCGGCGCGTTAACGACCTCACAGATGGTTGGCATCGTCACCGACGCACCGACTGCCTGTGTGGTAAACACGAATAGGATCGCTAATTTGCTGTTCATGGTGCTCTCCTAAATCTAAACTGCGATCTTAAACTCGTACCTAGATTCGGTCGTCGTTGCCCCACCTTGCATTTTTCTCAGAATGAGTGGACGAAGCTTTGAAAGGATCTTTGTCAAACGCCTTTGAATGACATTTCGCGCAAGCCCTGTTGTCATACTCATTTCTTCAAAAGTCTGATCCTCCCAGTAGCGCAAAGTCAGAAGTTCTCGTTCTGCATGCGGCAAGGTGTGGACAATGTCTCTCAACAGCTTATGAATTTCCGGGTCTGCAAAAATATTCTCTACTTCTGGGGCTTCCTCGACTTGGTTTTGCCTTTGATATTCGTCGAGGGCATGTTTGTCAGCGATACGGTTTAAAATTGCTGGTTCCAAATAAACGAGATCGATACGGGGTCTTTTCATGATCCAATCCTTCTTCGCTTTGGGTTCCAATTCCAGCCGTTTTCGCATCCTTAAGAAACTCTTCTCCTACCTATGGGTTTCTGAGTGAAATCCTGTATCTCCCCCCCTCTTTCGACAGGATCTAATCCACCGATGTTCTTGAACTTTTCGACGAACAGTTCCCCCAATTTTTTCAGGGCGCGATTTTGGTAGGTTCTGACCACGGCCTTCCTTACACCCAGCTGTTTTGCGATCTCGCCTTGGGTGAGACCAAGCCAAAAAACGCTGTGAATGACTTCATGTTCTCGAATTGAGAGCTTACGAATCAGGGAACCTACAAACACATTGAGGTTAGGGAACTCATCGTTTGAAAGCATGTCTTGGTAGTGCTCTCGGCTATCACTGGCGATGTTTTCTAAAGTGTCAGATTCAGCAAAGATCTCGGTTTGAGGAACGTCTACAGTCTCCTTCAAGAATCTTTCCCAAGTTTGAGGTCCCCAAGTTTTGGCGCGTTCGCGGAGTTGAGAATCGGAAAGGACTGCACCATTTTTTTCGGTCCAACTCTTTTCAACCTTAGCCATGAGATCCCCCGTAATTGTTTATGGAAACAAGGAACTGCATTTGCGGCGGCCCTGTCCCACAAGGATTTACGAACCGAGACTATGGATTTTCTATCTAGGTTTAGGTTGCCAAACAACGATTCATCCATATAGATTTGGCACGAACACAGGCGCGATTTGTGGAATTTATATAAAACAGAATATATTTACCAAAAAGCGGCCCTTATGGACGACAAAGAAAAGCAAAAAATACAGCAGCAACTACGTCAGTTCTTGAAGGAATTTCGCAATGCCAACGACTTGAGTGCAGAACATGCTGCGGAATTGCTCGGTGTTGAAATTGCAACCTATAGAACTTTGGAGGGGCACAAGGCTTCCAACAGAGTTATTTCAGTCCTTGAGTACCTAGCAAAAATTGGCTCACTCAATAAGATGTCGCTCTCGGCCTTCATCAACTTTCTCGAACGCTCGCAACGTACTCAAAGCGGATCCCTTCAAGCAAAACGCCCTCTTTATGAATGGGAACGCGATCTACTCGAAAAATTCGATATGATTGGAATCCCTCTTCGCAATCGTTTTCTTAAAAGCTTCGAATCAAAAACAAGCCAGGAAACCATAGAAATCCTAATGTGCCTTAACCGAATCGTTTCCATGCCGGAGGCTAAGNNGGCTAAGCGCACCGTTCTGTTTAATTTGGTAAAGGAGATGACTTCAAATGCGTAGAAAAAAAGTTATCATCGTCGATGACGACCACCGCTTTCGAGATCCGCTCGAAGGCTTTCTATCACGCGAGGCTGTTGTAGTTACTTTCGATGATCCTGATGCGTTCGCACAAGCCTACAAGAATCCAAGCGATCTACTAGATGTTTACCTAATTGTCCTCGATTTTCGATTTGATTCCTATAATGCCTTGGACAAAGACCTTGTCTCATATTTGCGAGAGGACCTTGAGTACAGAGGAAAAGTGGTTCTCTGGAGTTTGGAAGACTCCGTCCCAATGGAATTTTCACGACGTTTGAACGCGGTTCTCCCGAAAAAACTTCTTAGTCTTGGGGAGATTGAACAATGTTTAGAAAAATGCTGACAGCAGTTCTATTTACAACAGCTTCTTCTCAAATTAATGCCAACGATGTCGAAAGAACAATTGTCATTGGCGAACGAATTATTGAATTGAACCCCTGGAGAAATGACTTAATCAAGAAGCAATACAGGGTCGCAATCCAGCTAGCACTTGAAGAGCATCGGCTTAAAAAACCGAACTCGACTGTAAAACTCATCGAGAGTTTCGACAGTCAGCCCTCCGATGGTTTTGATCTGGCCCAGACAGCGGGCGCTTTAGGGGTTGTCGGTTACCTCTACTCGGCCGACTCTTTTGAAGCTTCGCAAATAGCGCTTGCCAAGAAAATACCCTACCTAGCTCCGACCTCTCCGCTAAACGCGATAAAAAATGAATATGCTTATTCGATGGCAGCAACACATGAGGACTTGAAAAAGACCTTTCAAAAGGTCAGTAAGCGTTTCGACAGTCCTTCCATAGTGGTCGTTCCTGACGCTTCTCTCACTAATTTCGAATACGCGCGGATCTATCAAGAAGCCTTTAACGTCGTTAAGACTTACAGAGGCACCACTGCACAAATATGGCTGGATCTAAAGAAAGATCTTCCTACACTGACATTGAAAAATAACCTCAATATTCTATTTTCCGGCTATGCGTTTGAACAAACCGACTTGATTCACCTGATTGAGAGCGTTCCTTCTGCTAACAAAGTTAATATGATTGCGCATCCACAATGGAACTATTGCTCTGGGTTTCTCAGCCATAGCCTAACCAAAAAGGCACGAAACCTATATATCGTGTCTGACTACTTCGATACTGCAAAGCTGGACTCCCACGGTTTTTCGATTTCGACCGAAGAGCGAGATTCTTTCAAGCGTTTGAAGAACCGAATCAGCAAAGAACCAAAAATCAAAGGCAACTCTATCGACGAGCCCATTGTGTACGTTCTTAAGGACATGATTTCGATTGCTCTTGACGCTGCCGAGAAGAGTCAAAGTCGAGAGGAATTCAGTAAAGCCTATTCATCTCTCAGCTATCGAGGCGCATCCGGAACCTACCACGTTAAGGACAAAAAATCGGAAAGAAGGATTTACTTAGGAAAATGGGAAGGCCAGTTCGTAAAACCTTTAATGGCACTATAGCCGAGTACGTCCATTCGCAGATCGTAAAACATGCGCGATTGACGGGGCTTGTCCTTTTTTTAGTTAGTCTGACTGTTTTCATTGCTTCTATTAAATTTGCAACGGATCGACACGTTCGTGGAACGTGCGCCAAGGTCAACGACAGCGCTCGGATTCTAGTCGAAACTTCTCAAATAGAATCCTATCAACCCTACTTCGATGAGGTAGCTCTCAAATTAAAACGCGACCTCCAATTAGACAGCCTAGAGGTCATGAAGGGCTTACCCCCGGCTAGTTGGCATCAGTATTCCCTTGGAGCTTGCTCCATCAACTGGCGGAGTGATTTGAAAGTTGGCTTTTTTAGCCCAACTCACTGGGCTGGTGAGACTGTATATGTACGAGCGATCATCACACCGAGACTAATTCGCAGCGACTTGATTCTCTTTATGATCGCAGTCTGTCTGGTTCTTTTCGCTAGTTACTATTTTGGGGCACGATCCTTTCTGCGAAATATCGATAAGAAAATATCAGAGCCGATTCATGGTATTTGGGAATGGCTTAGTACAGGAAAAAAGCCCTCTGATTTGGACATCAAGGAGATTTCTAATCTTTGGCAATCTTTGGTCGAATATAAAGAGCTTCTCACTCTTCGGAATCGCATGTTGCTAGCGAAGGAGTATTACCATGAGGTCAAAGCCCCGGCCTTTTACCAGTACAACCAATTGAAATGGCTGACCACCATTGAAGATCCTTCGAAACAGAAGGCGATTATCGCTGATACGCTTGCAAAGGCCGAGGACTTGATTCAGCAGATGGAAAAGGCTTTGAAAAAGATAGCTACAGACGACTATGGCCGGCACCCAAAAACAATCAATTTTGCGGAACTCGTAAGACAAAGTGACCGGAAATATATCGCCCAAGATCCTGTAAATATCGTCGGTGATAAAACCCTCATCAAAACTATGCTAAATAATCTCTATGCGAACGCTCTGGATGCCTGTGGAGATACGCGGCTCGTCGAAACGACGTTAGCAGTGGAATCCGAACATGTAGTCCTGACCATTAAGAATCCTGTACCAAAGGGGACCTCTATTGACACCGAAGCGATTTTTGTAAGTGGGTTTACGAGCAAGATCGGCGGCACAGGTCTTGGCCTCCCGCTGTGCCAGCATATTGCCGAGCTTCATAAGGGGCTTATTCGAGCAGAATTTTCTTCCGAGGCCGGTTCTTTTAAAGTTATTGCTGTTTTTCCAAAAGACAAAGAGGATCATGATGCAAAAGCAAGACAAGATATTGTTTTATCCTGATGGTGTTGGAATTCATGTACTCCTCACCAATGCGGGAGCAGACAGACCGACAATCGCATTTCTTCCTGGCATGTCCGGGACAGCAGAGGACGGCCCCCTCAGCCTTGCGCCTTGTTTAGAGCACGGCGTTAATTTAGCCAGCATGAGCTTTCGTGGACGTGGTCAAAGCACGACACCATCTTCCGGATACACCATCGACGATCACGCTGACGATATCGGCCTTTTTGTGAAGAATATCGACAGCAATCAGATATTTCTTGTCGCAAACAGCATCAGTACCATCTATGCAGTATNNCATCTATGCAGCGCAATACCTTCTTAGAAAGGAGGCAAATCCCGTTAAGGGCTTGGTCATCGTCGATCATCCGCTTACCGTCCGCAAGCTTCGAGAAGGTTGGGCTGACGACTTTGCACAATTGACGATTGCTGGAAAGCCCGTACTTGAAACAATGCGTAAGCAAGCCATGGAGGGGATCGAAGCAGAATCAATAGCCTTAGACCTCTATACTGCGTATGGAGAACTGGAACTGCCCACCTTAGTATTTTCTGCTCCCATAGGGAGAGGTCTTTTAACGGATTTGGATCTCACATATTATGGGGGACAAAAGAAAACTGAGACTGTGATTTTCGAGAATTCGGATCACTTTATTCGACTGCGAGAGCCGGAGAGGTATTATGCCGAAATTCTGAAATTTGTCATTCAACTCGGTTAACTAAAAAAAAGATACGATTCAGATATGAGACTTTTATTGAATAGACGGAAAAGCATCACTAGATTAATGCTAGTCGGAATTTCGTATTGGCATCACTCGCTTGACAAGCCCTCGAATATTCGCAGCTCTTATCTCAACTACGATATCAATAGGATTCTCGAAAGTTGATACTACGAAAAATCCATCCCAATTTTTCATGCTTGCCTTTTGTCGAATCTTATCCGTTTTACACCATGCTCGTTCATTAACAACATGGCATCCAGTTGTCTTCCGATCAATCGAATTCATAAGTTTGCGAACATCAAATCCTGCCATACCGGCCATGCCTCCTAAAGAGAGACCTCTATCCATATTGGAAAATGGCAAGCTACCAATTAAACCGCTACGAGACTTTTGCTTCGTTTTTTTTGGAAGAGATGGAGACGAAATTTGATCGGGTAGGACTTCGAATAGTTTCACGTTCCCGTCAACGACCAAATTGATTTCAACGTCCTCCAATGGAACGTCTCCGTTATTTAAACAAATAGGGACGAGCTTAACGGAGAGCGCTAATACCTTTCGCGCTAGATAGTTTTGCTTGTTTACTTCAATCCAGCTTGAGGCGATTTTTTTCAATTCACTCTCGTATTTTGCAATTTCAGTTTCGTCATAAACCGATCGATCGGAAGGACTTAGAGCCCTGAGCCATTCAGTATGTTCAAGAAAAAATGTCTCCTCAGTATCGTTTGGAGAGCTCTCCGAGAATTTGGATTTTTTAATCAAAATTTCACCCCTTTGTACCACTTTATCATCTACATAAAACTCTACGGCAATCTCTCTCCTTCGAGCGTGAAAGGGAGTAATATAGTCAAAAAATGGACTATCGACATGAGCCCGATCCGAAAGGTGTTTTTCGATACACCCCGCGATTTTTTCTCCTAGCTGGAGTTTATCCGAGCCATCCTTGTTGTAGGTAAAAGCATTATAGCTAATCAGATCTGTTGGTATGTCTTTTAAGTCTTGGGCAATTATGATTGTGCAAGAGGATGAGGAGCCGTGTCTAAGACCCAACTCCCACATGACGTTAGGGTTTCCACCCGTTACATCCGCAATGACAATGTCAGCTGNNTAAGATCAACTCGTTCGACGTCAATAGCCTGGCCGCAAGATCTAACAGCCGGGTCAATTATGTCATGAAGAACTCTTAACCATTGAGCGCGCTCTTCACCTGACCTAATTGGCATCATTACAAAGCACTGAAGTTTATTATCCATTACCCAAAAAACCTCAAATCAAAAACTAACCATCTATACGATTCATATTATTTCGATATCCGGCCTTGTTAAAAGAGCGATTTATCAAGAGTACCATTCACTATTACTTTTAGCATAAAAAAAGAGGGACAAATTTTCCCCATATAGGATATTTCTAATCGACGGGCAAAAGATAGGGAGATTTCATATGCCGAAACAGCCCAAAGAAATGACTCTTTGTATTTATTGTATCGAAAAGAAGAAGCCGTCTAAAGAGCATGTGATACCTAGAGGTCTAGGTGGAAATTTAACAATTCCCGACGTATGTGAAGAATGCAACGGGGTTTTGTCCGACTTAGATGCGTCCCTATGTGATGCGAGTCTTCTAACGTTGCCCCGTATAGCTAAGCAGCCTGGGGCCGTTTTAGGTTCATCTTCGGGTGCATCTGTTCGCTTTAGACCTGAACATGACTTTGATCTTGGGTCATTAGAAATTCGTTTGGAAACTAAATATACACCGGAAATCATGGCTCAGATCTTTTTTGTTAGGCAGAGTGACGTAAGCTACGCATTACATGGATATGCCGGTAGACAAGAACTCTACAAAGATTTGTTCAGGACTCTTCGCAAGCTCCAGGAAAAAAATCGGTTTAGAACTATCCCTATTCTAGCTCCTTTTGATGAGCCTGGAGCACATAGGACTCCCAGACTTGTTCTTAATCGAAGTAATCAGATCGTTTTTCGGCCATCCTATAGTGAGTTTGCCATTGAGGAACACGAACAAATTGTTGGCCTGCTAGAAAAACGCTTCGATGATATTGAAAAGAGCATTCTTTCAGCCGCCGAAATGACTCAGGACACTAATATCGATCAACCCTCGATAGAAGTGCGCTTGGGGCCGGACTTTGGTCGAAACTTGAGAGGCGTTGCTAAAATTGCTCTTAATTTTATCGCATATGCCTTCGGTCCTGAAAAAGCACGAGACATGCAACTCAACGGACTTAGAGAATATGTTAGAACTGGCAAAGGTGCAGATTCACCAGGAAGTATTTGGGATATTGGAGCAGGTGAGGAACGGAGTGTATCAGGAACACGCTACGCAGTATGGATTAAAGATTACTGCCAGCAACCCTTCTCTATGTCTCGTTCAGATACCCATGTAATCTCTATCATCAAACAAAATGGTCGGCATATAATGATGATAGAATTCTATGGCGTATATGCCTATGCGGTTGACCTAGGAAATGTAGATTTTTCCGGACCATTCCCTTTGGTCCACGAGTTTGATTTCGTAAACAGGACCAACCATGCAACCGATTTCCTAACCGTGGCCAAGAGAATAGAAGTAAGGTTCCTCCAAATAGGTCGGACGTTCGAGATTTAAGCTAGCAATAAATTAGATAAATACTAGGCCGCAACATTCTTAAGATAAGGACTTCTCTTCATCTGTCGTGCAAGTTCAATGGCTTCCTTGTCTGTTAGGCTTGAAATAAAGTCTAGTAGGATATTTTCTATTTGCCCTCTCATATCCTTTCCTTTTTCGGTACACACTTCAATAAGACTTTCTCGCCATTCTTCACCATAATCGGTAGTATAGCTAGATAAATTCATTATAAAAGACGGGTAGTCTTTATCTGAAACTTTTTTTGGAAAAAATCCATCACAAAGTATTTTTATGGATTTCAGTGAAAGTGAATTATTTTCAACGACCTTCCGGGAAGAGAATATTATATCTTGAGTCGCCTTTCTAAAGTTGTAGTACTTCACCCCCCTCTCTCCAAGGTAGAGAAAATTGCCCATCTCTTTTTCAACTTTCTCATTATGATGCTTCAGTGTGTAATCTAAAAAGATAATTGGCAGATCATTGAGAATATCTATAGGTGCGTTTTTGTGCCTCTTTTTCCCCAGTACTATAGCTTTTCTAAACTCGCTTTCAGCAAATGAAATCATCGTTTTGATTATTCTTGATTTGATTTCATGAATATTGATATTGCTTGGTTTGATTTCACGAAAGTCGCTATCCAGAAATTTAAAATCGCAAGATTTCAAAGATCTTTCCAGCTCCTTTTGAGACAAGCTGCCAACAGACAAAGCGTCTTCAATATCGGATGCAATATACGAGATATCATCTGCAACTTCCATCAGATATGCAAGCGGGTGACGCAAATATATTTCGTCATGATTTGATGCTTGCGGACACAATTTTTCAAATACTTTTTTACTTCTACTACATAAACCTTCAATAATATCCTCTCGTCTTCTAACCGTTTGATTGTCATCGCTGACATGCTCGATGACTTCCACTTCTTTTGGATTGAAAGCTAAGCTCTGAAACGGGCCGTTATGTTTCTTTTTCAACGAAGCATCGATAACAGCTGCAGTGAAACCCTTGGCCTCTGTTGTGGGGGTAAGTCCAGCTAGTATTCNNTTCTGCTGTCACTTCCTAGATATTTCTCTCCTGCATGAGCAAATGGTGGATGGCCAATATCATGAGCTAGACAGGCTGCGATAGTGACATCACCCATGTCTTGTGAAAGGTTGAATAGAGCTTCTCGTCGTTTCTCGTTGTCGACGCTCTTTGTGAAGGCGAACACTTCTTTGAGCAAATATCTTACGAGTTGGGTTGCAATATTTGCTACTTCCAGCGAATGAGTTAGCCTACTACGAACTCGATGGTGAGGATTTAGATAGACCTGAGTAATTGCGGATAATTTCCTGAATTCCAAAAGATGTTGCAGTTTCCCTAAATCTACTAGGAAAGCAGACCGGCCTCTCGCATCATTTTTTCTGTCAGTGTTCTTCGATTTATTCAGCTTTTTATCTATGCTATGAGAAGAATACTCTCTTTCTTTAGAGAGCCAATTAATCTTAAATTTATTTTGGATACCTTTCTTTCTACGATTTCTCTTCATATTTTATGCCCCACCCTTTTTACCGAGATCGGAAATATAGGAGCAATCGTAAAGCCTAATATCCATTAGCCCAATTTTGCAAGTCTTATTGGGTTTTTTAGCCTGTAAAATACTCGCCTTTGGAAGCTAGCATGTGCTATCGCCATTTCCTTATCATTACAATTTAGCCAGTTCCTCCAGCTGATAGTAGACCTCAGTCTTCGTCTCTATAACCCGCAAGACTGCACCTTCAAAGGCGGATAGTAGTGCACTTCTATTGACTGCCATCTTTCTACAAAACCTAAGATAGTCTTCACCTAAAATTCTTGAATTCGGACCAAGAGGTATCCACCTTTCTATTCTCAACTTTTCCGCTGCTAACTCGATTGACTCAGGAGAAAGAGCCTTCCGTATCAGATTCACTGCACCAGCGGGTTCAACACCTGAAAATTGAATGGCAAACGAGCCTCTTGCTTTAACTAACTGGCCATTTCGCTGAAGAATTTCTATCAGTACACTGTTGAAAAGTTCCCCGAGCCATGTCCATAAAATGGTCGCACTCGACTCTGACGCCGGATACGCAGCAATCTCACTTCTATCGATGCCCAGGAACTCTCGCAAAATTGTTCCATCGTCTAAAGTGAAAGGAGGGCTGGGGTTTGTATCATATGAAACTGAATCATCGCATTCCTTTACGTCCAAACGATTTAAAGGATTAGTGTATATATTTTTCCCTTTGCTTCCCGGTAAAACTCGAAGGCGTCTTCCAGCAAGAGGAATGACTTTTCCGACATCATGGTTTGATTTAATGTTCGCAATCACCTCCCCTGTTTTTACATCAATTACTGAATTCCCCACTCTAGCGTTATCTATATTGCTAAATGCCAACTTGCTATTGCTCATAAACTCGTAACCGCTTTTGCCAGGTTGTAATACCGTTCCCTTTTTTCTCAAGTAATCATGCTCTATCATTGAGTTAATTGTGTACCTCAACATTTCCACTGTAATCACAGGCTTAACACTGCAAACGAAAATGTTAGAAAGTTGTTCGGATGTAGTTTCGCGTGTGGAAGAATGTTTAAGCACCGCTAGAATCTGCTGAACTAATACACTGATTTTAAACGGAACAGGTATCGTCGCTGGAAGCTCGCCTCTTCTGGCCCAGGACAAGTATGCACGCAGCAATATTGCTTCGGCTTTCGACTTCACCACAAAAATCGCAGCGGATGCTCGGCCCCGGCGACCCGACCTACCGATTCTCTGCACCAACTCCTCCAAACTATGCGGCATATCAATGCATGTAACCAGGTCAACCGACCCAATATCGATTCCGACCCCCATACTACTCGTCGCAACGCATATTGCCGACCTTGCTTCAGCAAAAAAAGTCTCTGTTTCATGCCTTCGACGACTTGACAACGAAGCGTGATGTGAAAAGACTTGATAGCCATATTTTCTCGCATAGACACCTAAAGCCTCGGACATGCTATCGACACCCTTTCGGGAATTCATAAAGAATAGAATTTTCTTTGACAGTAGACTATTCTTGCAATGATCGATGATTTGCCTACCGAGCGTCGTAAGTGATTCGGAAAGAAAAACGACTTGCGCGTCTATTTTTCTAATTTTTCCTACTTTCACTACTTTTGAATCGCATCCAAGAAACGTCTGAGCTATGCCAAAGGGATCAGCTACTGTTGCAGAGAGAGCTACTTTCTGCAAGATCGACTGAAGGTTGCCATTCGAAACGAGGGATATCCCATCCGACGCTGCTATGATTCTCTCAAGTCTGCGAATTACCAAACGTAGCTGATCTCCTCTTGGGGTGCCCGCTAGGACATGTATTTCATCAATTACGATTACTCGAAGGTTGAGAATAATTTCAGCGTTTTGTTGAATAAGTGAATCAAGACCCTCTGGCGTCGTAATCAAAATATGAGGAAATCCCTTGTTAGTAACGCTTCCGAGCGAAAAGTCGCCTGTTTTACGGGCAATATCTAAGCCGATTTCCGCTGTCATTTCCGAGAGGCGCTTAAAAAGATCATTTACTAGAGATTTTGTTGGAGAAACAATTAGTATTCTACAGATCTGATCTTTGTCGTTGCTGAAATACCTTGAGATCAATGGAGCGATTGCAGCTTCAGTTTTTCCACTTGCAGTTCCGGCAGTCACCAGTACGGAGTGCCCCTGCAAGACAACTGGAATTGCCTCTTTCTGGATATCGGTCAACATCTTAAAACGACCAAAAAAAGCTCTATAGTTGCTGCGTCCTAGAATCGCCTGAAAATCGATATTTTCTTTCATTTTATTTTCTTTTTTAGAAATTCTTCATCTAAAACCGCCAAAGCTGCCTCAGTTATTGCTGACCTTGGACTCCAGTTTCCAGTTTTGCTCCATTTTACTGTGGCGGTTCTGATCAGTTCTTCTAGGTCAATGCTCTTGTCAATTTCAATCTCTAAAGCCTTGCAGTAGTAGGGAATCAGCTTGGCCATGAAAGTTCCGAAGGTTTTTTTAGTCCAATCCGGAAGATCATACTCGTTAAGGTGACCATATTGCCTCCATTGCTCTTCTGGTGGGTCCTCTGGCCTAGGGGTCATTGCAATTACCAATCCTACGTAGTTTCTTTCTTTCGTAGTAAAGTCACTGCCTCCGCAAAAGCGACTTCTAAAGATAAGTGATCTAGGCTCATGTTTGCGCGTTCGTTGTCCTTCTGGAGCAGTAGCCCCCCAAATTAATCCACCCAACAAATTGCCAGCGCGTGTTTGCTGTGCCAGATTTAGGTTTTTCCATCGCTCGGCTTCATCAAAAAGAAGAATCAATCCTTTTAGCCCAACTGCTTGAAACAATCTGCCCAAGCCAGAGAGTAAAAACGACGCGCGATCGCCTTGGGTTGCAAATTTAAATGCCGGCCAGATCTCAGCCTTTTTGTAGGCCAATATATGATTCAAACGAGCAGATGCAGAATCTACATGAGCCATGCCGCTGAATAGATCAATTAGCTCATCTTTTTCCAAAATTTGAGGATCGGAAAGTAACCAGGAAAGGGGAGGGCAACCCGTCAACTCCAACAGCTTTTCTTCCCTCTTTTGAGCTCGAAGAAAAGGTGAGTCGTCTGGCACATCTATATTGTTGTTTGCTAAAAAGCGTACGCAAAGCTGAATAACCGCCCTGGCACCTATCCTTTCCGAGCTATGAACAGACTCAAATTGTTGCGCTGGAATTGTAATATTCTTTACAATTTGTTCCCAGATACACTGAGGTTTTGCAAGATTTACATCTTCTCCGTTAATAACAATCTTTGAAACAGCAAACTTCCTTGCTAACGCCTTCCGATAGACTGCATCCAAGCATGAGGTTTTACCTCCACCGTAACTACTCCTCACGAGAAGAGCACTACCGCCTAGTTCGGATTCTAAAAGGAAAGACGCCATCACTTTGTCGCTTTGGGCGTCGATAATATTCAATGGGTTGGTGCAATCGTTTCCATGTGGCCTAGGGGACAAACCCTTTCTTAAATTCGATAGCCCCAATCGACATTCCTTTGTTGATAGGGCGTCAAACTGACCAAAGTCAATACCGCTTGCACCTTTAGAAGATTCGCTTTTGCGTTGCTTATACGCATTTCTGTTTTGACTTGCGAAATTTGTCTTAGGTTGGAAGACACGTTTAACATTCTGCCGAATTCTCTTTATCTTTTCGAAATCAAACATAATCTATCCTTTATCCAAAAATGCTACACTGTTTGAAATGGTTCGGTCTCTGACCGTTCGGCTTCCGACTTTTCACGCTGCTTTAATTTTCCTTCTTCCTTCTTTATAAATGACATGAGCGTTTGATTTTCAACGTCGTCGCTTACAGCTCCCATCCGAACTTCGTCAAAAAATGCAACTAGAGTTGCTCCCATCAATCGGGTGAAACCTGTCGTATCTGCGACGATTGGAACGTTCTTTACAAAGAATGGTTTAGCTTTCTTAAAAGGCGCCTTACGACAGCTAGGGTTTGCAGCATAAAATATCTTTGCATATTTTTCTGCCATGCCATCCAATAGAGCATCCATGGAGATCTCATCAGACGGTTTTATTCGCGCATGTTGGGAAATTCTCTGTTGAAGAGCGGGGTATCGAACAACGATTTCTTCAAAAAAATCTGACAAAAATGAGAACATATAGAAAGTAGCAGGTAGACGCCCGCACGATGTTTCGTCAATTAGACTTTGAAGATTATTACAGACGTCCAGTACTGCCCGCTTATTTTGCGGCATTCGTCGAGCCTCATCGAAGCAAAACAGGGTGCCACGCGTTAGCTTGGCTCTGAACAGGAACTGACAGAGTGACCGCAAATAAGATCGTGACGTTTCCTTCGAAAATCGTTCACGCACACCTGCGTTGGAGGCAGCGAGTGGTGACACTTGTTCACCACGAAGAATAGATCTGCAAATTTCTGCTTTTTCCTCGTTTCCTAACAGGCTCTCCTTCATGGTCTTTTCCGGCACATCAATTTGCGATTCAACCAGACCTAATGCTGCCATCATGAACCCTCGACTCTCCACCTCACAAGAACTCTTTGTTTCTCTAATCCAAGCTCTGACTTTCCGAACTTCGTCAGGGTCGAGTGTCTTTAAGTCAATTTGTTTTGGATCTTCGGTTTCGGGAGCGAATTTCAATGCGACTGCCCTTAGTATTACTTGATCAAGCCCTGTGGCATCTGCAAACTTTATATTTCTTGCGACATGTGGATATATGCGATCGAGCCTGTCTAAAGAAGCCCCCCCGGGAATTAAGTCGATTGTTACCGTTGCAAACCCCATTTGATCAGCAATTTCGGAAATGCAGTTGCACAATAGAGTCTTTCCTCCTGAATAATCTCCCTCGGCAAACCTTACAATACCGTGTTCGAATTCAGCCAGTTCATTTAATTCAATCAATTCATTCGTAACCCGCGAAAGCACTTTAGTAAGACCGATTTGAAATCCATTGGCAAACCTCGACGGCGGCAGACCCATTGAAAGAGATCGTCTTGTCACCTTCCAAAGCACGTCGGGATTGATTCCGTCCAAATTCGATACTTGATGCAAGATGTCTGAAATATCTCGTTCGTTGCTATTCATCATTTTTTTTCCCGTTTTCTTTTTTTAATCTTAAATAATTTTCAATGTTTGTATTGCTCTGCATTCACCGGGCACTTCAAAACTTGGAGGAAGCCAAACCACAGCATCATGGTCATCAGTCTTATCAAGAACAGCAGCGCCGTATCTGAACTTAGGGTTTTGTTGACTTGCAGACCAATGAATATAGTTCTTCAATTCAATCGAAAACTGAGCCTTCGAATATATCTCTTCGAATAGGTGTTTAGACGCGGAGTCTTCCAATCGATGCTTCTTGGCCAGGTTTTGACCGACTAATTTTTTTTGTCGTCGTCGAATGATGTCTGTCATTTCAAGAAAGGTGCTCTGTATCGGGACTTCATTTTTATTTGAAAGTCGAACACTCCTTGCCAACGTAACTCGTACTGCTTCATCTAGATCCCGCTCAATCTCATTTCCTTGGCGTTGATTTGTCAGCAACAATTCATTTACTGCGACAATAAAATTTGAAATCGACTCTACGGATCCAGGAGACTTGAGTAAGGTATATTTTCCAAAAGAAACTTCGGCATTTTTAATTCCTTTGAGCAACGAAACTCGGAAAGGGCCAATGTCCACAAGTTGTCGCTGCTTGTTACAGGAAATCTTAAACGCCTTGCCAAGTTTAATTTCTGATTCCTTAGTAAGCTCTCCAAGGATGAATTGAACCCCGAAGGTTTCGCATCCACCCTGAAATTCCTTAAAGCATCTATTGAGTATTTCTAGGTTTGAATCATTCAACTTCGAGATTTTATCTTCCAAATTTTTGAAATCCGTTGGCCCAGGAGGAACTCCAACCTTCTCAAGAGCATCTATCTGCTTTCGGACCGAGGCTATTCCATCCAATTCCTTTTTGTAAATTTCAACTCTCTCTTTATGTTCGGTTTCCAACCGAACAACGTCATTTTTAAATTGCTGAACCACCGCGGAAAAATCCGAGATCTTTGACATGCGCTATTACTCCACACAACATAGGTGTACAAAAGACGAACCTCTATTTCTATATTCATGCGGCAAGCATGTATACCAAGTGCAAAGCTACAGGAATGGACTTCTAGCAATGACTATCAGATCGATCACCAACCGCCGCAAAGCTCAAAGAAGAGCTTAAGNNGCTTAAACCCGCTTGCTCAAACTCAAAGAACTTTCACAAAAGAAGCTCTAAAACTTCCGTTGTAACTTGTCGCAATAAGCTTGAACCTAAGATCGAATATTTACTGGAAGGAAATTAATTCTTGAATTTCCTCTCCGATGCCTAAACTAAAGGCATGGGGTGATTGGC
>PLEQ01000155.1 GCA_003136475.1 Deltaproteobacteria bacterium | reverse complement strand
CTCAAACTCACTGAGCCGTGCAAAGCAGTCACCCATAAGACGATAGAGATTGGCTTTTTGATAGCGGGAAAGATCACGGTTTTCGAAGAGCCTTTGAATCAGATTCACAGCTTCGAGAAACTGTTTGCTAGCCGCAAGTTTTTCAGCTTCGAGAATATGAGTATCGATAGCCTGTGCTTCAATCGTCGGCACCAAGCCACGTCCTTCGAGCAGCACTTTGAATTTATCGAGTGAGGTACTCGCAATTAAAAAACCCGCCGCCTTGTTGGCATTTTTGGAAACAATATCCTGAACCAGAGGTCGTGCATGGGTCAACTTACGCAGGGCTACGGCTAAGCTTTGAATAGATCCGCGACAAAAATCAAGCCGATGTTTTCCTAAGTATTCTTCCACGACTGGTGCTCGATAACTAATGACGGGAATTTTCTGAATCATAGCCCGTACGAGCAAGGACGGGTGCAGGACATAGGAATCTGCGGTTTCCTTAGGAGCGTAGAAAATTGCGTGACTGGCCTTCAAAACACTCGTTAATTGGTATTTTCTGGGTGATAGATAACTTATGTCGTTATCCAGTCCTAGCTGAATCGCTCGCTCTTGCAGTTCTTTGCTAAGGCTTCCTTCTCCGAAAGCGACAATCTTGATCCGTCGACGCAAATAGGCGTCGCTATTCTTAACGACGCGGAAGGCGTGGAAGAGTTCTAGGAGACTACTTTCCCAGGACATCGGTCCAAAATAGGTGACGACGATATCGCCATCACACAGCCCGATTTCCTCCAGAGCTTGCGCACGGCTTCGTCCGTCACCCATTTCAAAGGCGGTGAGTTGTGGGGCAATCTGCACAATTTTTTCGGAATTTTCACCTTCCAACAACAGCGCGTTGCGCACCGCGTCCGACTGCACCAAAAAAGCATCGGCAACTTTGCAGATTTCTTTGCGAATCACCCTCAGTTCTTCCGAATTTTCGCCGGGATAGGGAATGATGTTTTCCACCCACACGACTAAGCGAAAATGATAAGAGGCTTTGGCTTTGACAAGTTGGTAGGCACAAACCCCCGTGCGATCATTGACGATGACCGTCTCAAAACCTTTGATGACGTTTTCAAGACCTGGCAAAAAGGACGGACTCTGCTCATAGTTGGGCAAGCTTAGGACCTGCATCTTGGAATGATCAAGACTCGCCGAAATACTCTCACAAATAGCACTTGAGGAAATCAGCGTGAGATCATAGCTTTCTTCCAAAATCGCAAACTGCTGCAAATCAAAAAAATGCGGCTGTGTGCCAAATACAATAGCAATTTTTCTTTTCACTAAACCTTCCTGACAAAGCTATGCTCGCGTTCAATGCCTGAGCGAAAACTTGCGATTCTGGCCTTCTCGCGTGCTATTTTCATCAGCTGCTCGCTCAAATCACCCTTTAAATTCGTCATAGCGTGTTTGAGTTTGACATCACCTTCGACGATACGCTTCACCAGCGTCAGCAACTGTTGGTCATTGAAAATACTTTGCTGTCCGAGCCTCGAACGCAAATTGCAAAACGCTGCTCTCCGCATTTTGAGATGTTCTAAAAACGCTTCGATCTTACCCTCATGAAAACACCGCAAAGCTTCTTCACCTCGGTTCAAATAAACCTCTAAAATCCGTTGAATATGGGACGCATGGCTTTCCATTTAAATACTATTTTACCACAAGGGTTGAGACGCGCGGGAGGACTCGCACAAAGGAAGGAAAGTACTGGAACTATAGAATCTTAACCTCGGGACTAGGCACGAGTGGTCCGGATATCTTAATGAGAAGCTTACCATCGGTTTCTTTACCGGCTATCGCATTGAGAACAAAACCAAATTGATTCCGTAATTCTTGAAAGAACTGCATATTAACCTGAAGATCCAGAATCGATTGTTCAATCTTGGTCTTTTCAATAATTTTACCAGTTAAAGCTACGTCCATATCCTTAGTCTTGAATCGCGAGGTGGGATCAAAAGTCNNGCTTTGATGATCGCGCTCTCGAATTTTTGACTCGGAATCGCCATACTCGGGTCAAAGTCAATATTAGCTTCCAAGAGGCTCAAAGTGAGAGTGCCTTTGGAGCGGCTAAAGTCGGAGGTATCAAACGTAAAGTCGATGTTGGAACTTAACTTTCCGGTAACGGACACTCTCTCCAAAACCGGCTTCAAAAGAATGCTCGTCGATNNGTTGGCAGCTTGCATGCGCAAAGCCAGTTCGACAAAATTCCCAAAGGCCAGCCTATCTGCTGTCATCACTAAAGAAGAAGGAAAGGTCATGCCGCTAATGAGGTCGAAGAGACCAAAGCTCAATTCCAGATCAAGGCTACCATCGCCAGAGTCGACCACACTGACCTGGGCTTTGACCTTGAGCATCAGCAAAGCGAGTAAGCTGACACTGACACTCACTCTTCGCAGTTCCAGATCTTTGCCCGTCCGGGAGCCAAGCGTTATCCCCTCCGCACTGAGACCCAGCAGGGGACGGGGCCCCAGATTTTTAATAGTAACGGAAAGGCCGGTGGCGCTAGCGATTTCAAGCGCAACCCTTTCCTTCAAAATATTGTAAGGAAAGGCAAGGTACAAAAAGAAGATAAAACTCACGATGCCGATTACGATATAGATAAGAATATTCGATAATTTTTTCATTACAACCTACCTTACTATTTCTTAGAAGCATACCCGCGAAAACTCAGTGTCGTATCAAAATAGAGCTTATTGCCATACTGTCCGGTGATTTTAATGTCCTTCAAACGAATATAATGCTCCGATTTCTCAACATCCGTAATAAAATTCACAAGTCGCGGTATTGAAACCTGCGGAAAACGGAGTTCGACCCGAACCTCTTTGAGAGAATCGCTCAAAGGGTTCGTGGAATCAAGGTCGGATTCCTTTTCAGTAAGGTCCTTCATAGCTATACTTTTCTCTTTAGTCATCTTTTCAAAAAAAGGTTTAAAACTAACCCCTCGTGTTTTGACTAAAACCGTCTCGACAAGTTTGGAAAACTGCTTTTCTTTATCGATATCAATCAAGCGAACGTCCTTGAGATCCTTCAAAGATGAGAGACTCTCACTCAACTCGGATTCCAATATGCGAACCTCGGTAAAATACAAGAAGAAAGCTGAGATTATAAACGCCGTAATCACCCCGATGCCAAGCGCAAAAGCCCCGTTTCTTTGGCCTGGGGACAGCTTATAGAAGCTATCCATTATGAAATCGAGACGCTCATTATTAGAACCAAACAAGCGCACTTTGAGGAGCTTCGAGTATTTTTCAGTCAGTGAAGAAAGCTGATCACTTNNGTTGTTTCCAACACAGAAATTTTGATATCCGTGCCAGGCTTGGTATCTGAAGATTTTTCAGTGAGGCCAGCAAAAACGGTGATCTTGCCTAAGCTGTCCTTGAGTTGCGAGATCGTATCAAACGAGTCTGCTTCGACCCGCAAGCGCAACAAGCCGGTGCCATCTGGCTTGGTTGCGTAGTCATAGTCCACAACATCAATTTTTACAGTTTTGGGTACTGTATTGCTGATGTTTTGTAAGGCGACCAAAGCCCCGCTGTCGCTATTGTCAGCAATGAAGTTATCAAAAGCCTTGGATTTTTGTTCAATCCGACTCTTCAGCAGCCCCAGCGCTTCTTTGTGGATTTTAGCAAAAGGCACGCCGTCACTTTTTATTTTCTTTTTCATATCAGCAATCGCCGCGAGTTCTTTGACATAAACCTCACGCACATTGTTGATTTCACGATTGTAGAAGAAGAATTTACACCCATACCCTGCGCACAAGAGCAGCAGAGCGACGGCAAGAATCTTCGCTACTAACGATGCGGTATTCAAAATCGCGGCATAGTCCTGCACGTAGGCAAAAGGGCCTTTGCGGAGGTTGATCTGCGAATGTTTTTTGGCAGTTGCTACCGCTCTGATGCCGATGGAAATCCCCTGTCCCATGACTGGCAGTGAGGGGGCAATTTCAGAATTGAATTGAAGNNGATAACTGCGTGGTCATGTAGCGATCGAAATTCTGCAGCAGGGAAGTGCCCCCGGAGAGATAGATGCGCTCGATAGGCGATTTTTCCCAGGTCTTAAATGCGTATAAGGTCCGGCCCAATTCCCGTGCGATGGATTTGGTAGCGAGCGTTATCCGCTCAGCGACACCGCGTGTTATAGGGCTTAGACCCTGCAAGGGAAAATCTTCGGTCAGAATCGTACTCACTTCATGCTTAATGCGCTGCGCTTCCTCAAAGCTGACTTGCATGTCGCGCGAGATAAAGTCGGTAATATAACGTCCGCCTAGGTTAATCGAACGAAACATTCGAAGTACATTGTCCTGGACCAAACAAACCGACGTTTTCTCATGACCGATGTCTACGATGCCATAGACTTTGCCTCTTTCCATGTCGAGGAAGGGACACAGGTTGTAGAACGATAAACTGTCAACATCCACTAATTTGGGATCGATCCCGATGCGCTTCAAGTTCTCCAAGAAGGTCCCAACAAACTCCTTCTTGGTCATCACCACAAGAATAAAGGTACGACCGTCGATAGTGCCGAGTATCTGCTGGTCGATGATCATCTCATCCAGGTTGAAAGGGACGATGTCTTCAATTTCTGAATAGACTGCGGCTTCGATCTTATTAGGATCGGAAAAATTAAAGGTCATAATGCGACTAGAGATATACTGGCCAGGCATGGCGGTAATAATACGATCCGCCTGAATGCTATTGTCTTTGAAAATCTGCTCCATGGCAGTCGGTAAGAGATTGAGATTGGGCTCATCGGAATGCGGAATGACGTTTTCATAGAAATTGGAAATTTCGTAGCTCTTAAACTTGTTCAAAATTTCCGTAGCTTTAACCGAGTAGCTACCGATGTCGAGCGCGATAATCTTCTGCATAAATACTCTCTCATTGCCATCAATCCCCCCGGGTGTGAAACGAGGGATAGGGATCTGTTATTGAATCTTGCACCAGCCCTAGCCTGAAGAGCCAATCGATCAAGCTGCTTAGGTCTATTCTCTCCTGAGCCAAACAGTGTGTCAAACTGACAAAATTGCTAATTAGAGCAGTTTCCAGTGTAAAATCTGATAAGAACGTTTCATGTTCTGCTGGTCTCTGCCATTGGTCTTTTCCTGAGGCATGATGCGACGCACCACCGCTATGAGTTTGCGATCTTGATCGCCCGTTATGGCTTCTACCTCAATCCGAAAGACATTCGATTTCTGATCGAACCAAGTTTCCGGATTGATCGTCGGACCACCACTGGTGCTCGGCTGCGAGTTATAACACGCAAGGGTCGTCAAGGTATTCTTAATGCTCGTGGCGAAGACGGGAGTGTTGTCTTTCTTGATCTTATTCATCTTGAGCGCAAAGGATTCGGCACAACTCGGTGAGCGCGCGTCAGGCACCAAACAACTTAATAACTCAGGTTTTATCGCATTGATATTGATCGGGGCTTTGAGCTGCGTATTCGCCACCGGATAAGGGTACACGGTCAGGTAAGGAGCAAACACCGCATGCAAATCGTCATCCCAACCCGCAACCAGTTTCAACTCAGCGATCGTGTCAAACGGCAACCCCTTCGTGCTGTAGGGAGGAACTTGCTCCTGGTAGGGCGAGTTCTTGTCACTGAGCCCACTTTCCGGTGAAGTGCCGTTCGCTTCCGAGATGAAATCTCTAATGCGATACGCGAGCTCCACAGGTTTAATATTTTTGGATTCGAGAAAGGCATTTTCAGCTGGACACGAAAAAAGGGCCGTCAACATTTGAAGCAGTTCTTCACAACGCCCTTTATAACATTCATTGATGTTAATTTTTCCCGCCTCGTCCGTTATCTTGGCTGAGAAGCTACTTTCAAATAACTTTATCGTTTCGCCAATTTTGTCAGAAAAAACACTGCGGAGCTTGAAAGGATCGTCTTCATCCGATTTGATATTTTTCATGAGCTCGAGGGNNATAGGCTTTTTCCATCATCGCTCAAAGGCTTTTGCATAAACGACGGCGTCGACGACTGCGCCCTACCCAAGTCGTAGCCCCAACTGATGGTCAAGAGAAAGAGCGCTAGATTAAACCCTGATTTTGCATTGTATTCAGCGCGAATGCGGTCACGACTTGCCGCAGCCATGCGTATGCTCACGCTCGAAGTCACAATCATATCTGCGACAAGACCCACCATCAACATGATGGTCATGATCGCAATCAGTAAGGCAACCCCGCGTTTTGGGGCAGACGCTTTTGACGGCTCACCTACGACGGCTAGGGGAAACCCGTAGTAAGTCCGAAGCTTCCATTTTTTAAAATTCCACATTCTAAACTTTACTTCATCAAATTGAAACTCGTTGTCCGCTGTTTCATTTCGTTAATATCGAGCGCATAGGGTAGATACACTACAGTATTATATTGAACGGTGGGCTTGATATCCTTGCCCAATCTTTCTTCGGGAGTTTCTTCCCAAGCAAGCACCGAAATACGCACCATCTGCGGCAAGGCATCACGCGTATCACCATTCGTGCTATCCCACTTATCTTTAGACCAGCCATCTCCGTTCCACGGTTCAAAGTGGATCTCAGCAATATCCTGGGCCAGCAAAGCCATAGGTCCGGACTCTTTAAAATCTTTGGGAACTCTAGCGCTCTCACCCCGATAAAGATTCTTGCGGCCTGGCTCTTTTTTAGATTCCCGCACTTCGTACTTCACATAAGCGATATCCGACTCTTTCGAGTTNNAAGGTGTCTGAATCACCTTTTGTAATCTTAAAAATCGTGCGTTTTTGCCCGCCTGAGCGAACCGTATCTTTGACCGAAATCACAAAAGCACCCGACATATCTTTGACTAGAGCTTCCATAACGATATCAAAACGATGGGTAATCATCGCCTTTTGACTCAAGGCTTCTTTGACATCAAACCCGGAGCGAATCAGCTGCGCCACCGCATAGACCATGGTGACCAAGATCGTCAGCGTAATCATGACTTCCAGCAGAGTAAAACCGGCTTGCTCCTGGGGCCTGCGTGTTTTCAATTTGCATCACCTCCACTGGATGAGCTCGGTGGCTGCCCAGCACCACCACCACCGACTCCACCACCAC
>PLEQ01000253.1 GCA_003136475.1 Deltaproteobacteria bacterium | reverse complement strand
GAAGCCAAACGCAAGTCGTGGATCCAAGTCTGGACACCCGCTGCCAGTCAAAGGGAAGCCTGGCGAAAATTTCTGCAACGTGACTTTCATGGCCTCGAAGAAGCTTTCTACCATGAACAGTTCTCGAAGCGAATTGCCGAGCCTTACTTGCGCCAAACCGCACTCAACAGCTTAAAAAACGCCGGACGTGACCAACAATTCTGCTATGATTTTTCCGTTTCGGAGCAAAACTTAGCCAGCCGAGCTCCCAATAAAGGTGATCTTGGCCTCTTGATTCTCTTAGGCGAACACGACCCTCTGCTCACTTCAGAGTCCTTGCCGAAATTTTTGGAACTCTTTGCCAGTCGGGGGGCCCGTCTCGCAGCGCTCTGGATTGTCGATAAACAACAAACGAGCGATTGCGCTCTACACAAGACATTCACGGAATTTAATGTCTTGTGTGTGCAGATTCCCATCGGCGTCACCTATGACCCCCTCGGTTTGCGCCAGCACCTTGGCTTAAAAATGTTATTAAATGCCCATTCCACCGGTGTCATGGCTAAATTAGGCCGAGTGATCGGGAACGCGATGATCAACGTGAGCCCGGGCAATTTGAAACTCATAGGACGTGCCACCTACCTCATTCAAAGTCATGTCAACGAAGTCTTGGGCTCGGGAGCCTTGACCTATGCCGAAGCCAACGCCGTGCTTTTTGATGCTCTCGCTTTTACAGCCCAAAAAAAATCGGAGCAAACCTCGGAAGTCGCTCTCTCTATACTGCGCATTCTGGAAGCGTCGCGTACCAAGGCTTATGTGAGTTGGGAGACCGTTGAGGGCATACTGATTCAAGACGGCTTGGCAGCTTACTTGGAAGCTTGTGTTTTGCTTGGGAAGGGAGCTTGGTTATAAAGGTAATTTTGTTTTAGTTGTCGGTTCCGGTACCTCGTCGAGCGGAGCTACGGTTTTAGGTGATTTAAAAATGCGACGTTTTTTAATTACTGGCTCTATTGCTTCAAGGTTCTCTGCAACCTCTGGGGCAACCATTTTCTTTACTTCAATTTCGGGATGCTGAAGAACAGCTGGGCTGAGCTGATAGACTACCGACCCTTTAGCGTCTTTTTTAACTTCACTAAGAAACGGTTTCAATTTTGCATAATTTTCTTTGCTTAGATTTGGCAAATACATACCCCTGCCTAACCTGTTGAATACTGTCTTCCTCGCATTGTACTGCTTCAAAGAAGCTCCTAGCGGCAGTTTCTCTAAAAAGGAATTGGTATTGCCTTCGAGTGCCTTCGTAAAGTTACTGACAGTTATCGGCGGCTTAGCGTCAACAATGACCCACTGTTTTCCTTCGGAATCCCACATAATATTTGCTGCATTGAGATCCTCATAGACTTTATGGACNNAGTGAAAAAGAGCGGGTAGATTCGCCCTTGCGGCTTTGCCATCAGCCGTCTCGTCGGAAAAAAATGTCCCCGTTTCGAGCTGTTCTTTCAACGTTCCGCCTACAATAGCTGTTTTAACGACCACAGGGATACCAGCACTCGTTCGAAGTAATTTGGCATCCATTTGATTACCAAATCCGGCCTGCATAGATCGCGCAACAACAACATCATCATTGAAAAGACTCGTCGAAACGCGATTTAAAAGGGGGTCGTTATCCGATATATTACTTTTTCCTACAGTGCGGTTGTCGAATTTTAGTGCCCACAGACCTCCTGGGGTGCCGTCGTCTTTGATCTCTTGGACCAGAAACGCAATCCCCTGCGTTCCTTTTCCGAGAGGAATCGTGTCGCCAATCGCTGCTTTTGCAGGAGCTGTCCCTATAGGTTCGCCCTGAAGTCCTCTCGCGCTCACATAACCTCTAGGCAGATCTATGGTTTTTCCGCCGATAACAACTGAACTGCTCCCTTTTGCTCCTGCTGCTGGTGCAGTCCCCGATCCGTCTTCTCCTCCTGCCAATCCTAAGCCTGCACTCGCAGTGGTTTTTGAGGAGGCATCGCTAGCAGGACTTACAATATTAAATTCATACATTCCTGTAATGTTGTTGTTTTCATCGAGAGTTACGATATTTTCGACATTTCCAACCGTAGCTAGCGCAAGATAGAGGTTGCCTTCGCTTTGTTCTTGAGCGCTTTCCTGGTTCGGTTCACTGCTTGTAGCAGAAGAGCTAGGTGTAGAAGTAGAATCACTCTTTTTGCATGAAGGTAAGTGGGATAAGAATAATACCGTCAAAAGAAGATAAAAATTACGATTCGAATATCTCATTGTAAAACTCGCTTCCTTCATTATCAAAAAAACATAAAACGCAGCCTATGGCTTTTTGAGCTGCACGCCTTTCTTCGGAAGTTTTGGATCAAACTTGAGCTTTCATCCCAAGCTCGTTGTGGCTTGCCAAGTCGCCATCCCAACTCAAGCTCGTCATCCCGAGGCCCGGCGAGGGATCGCAGTCTTAGCGCTTTTGTAAATTCGTTTTGACTAAGCTTCCGCCGAAGCTTATCTCTAGGTCTTTAACGAGGATTTCTGCCATGAGAATTGCGGTCGTCGGCTCTGGACCTGCTGCTTTGATGTTGGCGGATTGCCTAGCTGTCGCAGGTGCGGAAGTCTGCATCTTTGAAAAGCGTAAGGGTCCCGCCTGGAAGCTGTACATTGCAGGTGCATCCGGGCTCAATATTAGTAATGATTTGCCACTGGCGCAGTTTGCTCAGCGTTACACGGGGCCAGCCGAATTTTGGAACGCGTGTTTGCGCACATTTGGCCCCCAAGACTGGCTTCGTTTTATCGAGAAGGAGTTAAATCTAGGTACCTTTTTGGGTACGAGTGGTCGTTATTTCCNNAAAATTGGCGACGTCGACTGACGGGATTGGGGCTGCAGTTCTTCTTCAATCACGAGTGTAGTGATTTCGACCAAAGTTCTGGCGCCATTCAGCTCAGCTTTCGAGACCAGCTTACGCAGAATTTTGATGCTGTGGGCTTTGCCTTAGGCGGTGGCAGTTGGGAAACGGAAGAGATCCCTCTGCGCTGGCCGACTTTTTTCACCAGTAAAGGTCTTCAATGGCGTCCCTTTGTGCCTTCGAATGTGGGCTATGAGCTCGCTTGGACACCCGCGTTTTTAAAGGAAGCTGAAGGTAAAGCTCTCAAAAATATTAAGTTTAGCAATAGACGGGGGGAACAACGGGGTGACTTAATGGTCACCAGTTATGGTCTCGAAGGAACGCCGATCTACTCCCTTGGAGAAATAGGATCAATTTTCATAGATCTCAAACCAGATCTTAGCGAACAGGTCCTCTTGCAAAAACTTTCGAGTCTGCAAGAGAATTTATCTCCGTTACGACGCGCAAACAAAGTCTTACGCCTAGGTGCTGTTGCTAAAGCTTTACTCTTCCACTTTGGAGGAGAGGCTGTGCAGAGTCTCGGCGGTCTTGTCGCAGTGATTAAAAAATTTCCACTCGAACTCTTGCGTGCCCGTCCCTTGACAGAAGCGATCTCGTCGAAGGGTGGTATTTGCTGGACGGAACTTGATGAAAGCTTGGCGCTCAAACAGTATCCGCATGTCTATTGTCTCGGTGAGATGGTGAATTGGGATGCGCCGACGGGTGGCTTTTTGATTCAAGCTTGTGTGTCACAGGGTGTCTGGTGTGCCCAGCACATGCTAGCAGATCTTTAACCGCGCCTTATGAAATTCATCAGCGCCTAGAAATTCCTAAAAAAAGTTGCGCATGCATAGGGCATCTGGTAGACGAAGATTCTGCTCACGTTGCTCTTGCTCTTCATCCCTTTCGGCACGGATGGTCTATAAGTATCTCGTTGTGAGATTCTAATGTATAAAATTTCCAATTTTTGGAGTATTCAAATGAAATTGTTGAAAACGGTAAGTCTCGTGAGTTTTGCACTGTTGTCATCATTGGGGTTTTCTGCCCATCATAGTACGGGAGGTCATACCGTGCATTGTAGAGCGACTTTGGTCGATAAGACCGCTGCTGAGGAAGCTAAGCATTTTTCTCTGGGCGACATCAGTTCGCCAGCCGTTACATCCAGTCATAAGTTTCTAAAAGTTTACGGTTATGAACAAGACCGTCATTCCAAATCACACGGTGAAAAGTTCCTAACTCACACGTCCCATAAGGATCTTATAGACTCCTGCAAATTAGGTTTAGAACATCAGCTTAAGCATTTGATGAATGTGGTTCCTAGTGAATTCGCGAATGGTGCTGATCTCCTGGATGCAGCTAAGCATGAGCTTTTGGATATTACCATGTTCGTTGAAATTGATGGGGAACATCTCGAAGTCAGTGGTAAGTNNCTAAGAGGTTTGTATGAGAATCGGTCTTTGTCTCGTTCTTTCAATCATGGCTGCTTGTGGAGAGATCGATAATTCTACTTCCGAGAGCAGGGCGAAAGCTCGGACCAAAGACGATAAAGTAGAAACTCAAAGCCAGGATAAGGCTGGGGCAGCAAGCACAAACCTTGATATTTCTGATCTCTACCGTGCGGAAGGTCAGCCCCTGCCTTTGCTGCGTTGTCTAGGTCATGTCGTGCGCAAAGCGAAGCCCGATAAGACTATTATGGAATTTCGGGCCTTTGCTGAACACGAGACCGGTAAGCTGGTCGTTTTGCCGGGTTTTCGTCAGGACGAAAGCGAAGGGATGTATGTGACTTCAACATACTCNNACTCTTACCAAGAGCTTCGTGAAAAATGTTACCGGGGACTCAAGGCCTACTTTCAGCTTTTGGTACAAAGCCAAGCGCGTATCTTTCCGCAAGGCTCTGAAGGACTTCCTGAAAACTATGAGGTGAGTCCGCATCCGTCCATGATCACCTCCTTTGTTCTCATGCCCAATAAGCAGACCTTTGAGGTCGCTAGTTCCGTTGAGGGGACACCCTGATGCCAAAGATTCGATCGCAAGTTCTTTTGTCTGCAAGTCTGATGCTGGGTACCGCTACGGTTCAAGGGGCTGACATTCGCAAGTGTTCGATTCCGTTTGCTTATAAGAAGACGACACTACCGACCGATGAGATCGGCGCCTGTCTTTTTTCGGATAAAGGCCAATTGCCGACGGAAGTCATCATCATTGCGTCCTCATCGCCGGTCGGCTCAGCAGCCTACAATCACGACCTCTCGCAACAGCGTGCGACGGCCATCAAGCAAGATATTGCCGTGCGCAGTCCCACGACCAAAGTTCGTGTGGAGAACGTCGGGGCCAGCACCCATTTGATGCAAAATTCTCTTATCTACGCCTTCTACGACACTCAGAAGCCTACCCAGCAACTGAGTACACAAAAAGCCTCACTGAAATTTAAGGAATCGGCAAGCGTACGCCAGGGGGCATCTGTCTCCGACCTCGGTACGAGTCTGTCGTTTGCTTTTGGACAGAGTACTTATCATTTCTCTGAGCAGGGACGTTATCTTTCTGCTCAGTTTGCTTTGGATAAAAATCTTGCAATCCCGAAGTTCTCAGAGAACGTTTTTCTGACCCCCGGTCTGAGTTTTTCTTACCTGACGCATCCGCACTACAGAGATTTGGAAGCCGCCTATGCCAAGGTCGGGATTCGCGCCCGTTTGCGGCCTCTGCAGTTCGAACTTGCCGCTCTCGGTGGGTTTTTTACAAACAGTGATTTTAAAAACTATAGTGGTGATGGTGGTGGACAAGCGGAACTCTCGATTTTTCTCACCCAGCGGGTTTTGCTTAAGCTCGCCGCACGCCGCACGCGTGCTTTTACGGGGTCTGCGCTCGCCTTAGAATTTACGCTTTAAGAAATCGCCCTAGCTTAGTTTTTTATTCTTCGTGAAGGCAATCGAAATGGTGGCAGCAATGCCGAGCACCATGGGATACCAGACATAGGGGATGATACGAAACGGTGAAATTTTCGTGAGTCCACCTGCCAGCAATAACTGGGCCCCGAAAGGTATTAGGCCTTGCCAAACACACGAGTAGATATCCATCAAACTTGCAGCGCGGGCGCGAGCAACGTGAAAGCGTTCAGCAATTTGTTTGACCATCGGCCCTGTGACGATGATGGCCACCGTGTTGTTCGCAATACAGATGTCGGCAAGGCTTACGAGAGCTGCAATGCCTAATTCCGCGCTGCGTGTGGAACGAATCCAACGCTGGAGTTTGGCAAGCAAGTAGTCGAGTCCACCTTCGCGGGTCGCAATAGCGGCAAGGCCAGCACTGAGCACCGTTAGAAAAAAGACTTCCGCCATACTTAAAAAACCTTCATAGGTCGCTTTGCCAAAACCCACAAAGCTGAGCGTGTCCGTCGCAAATCCGATCAGAGCGGCACTCGTTATACCCAGCATCAGTACCACAACCACGTTGAGACCGGTTGCCGCAAGCGCAATGACAAGGAGATAGGGCAGAGTTTTGAAAAAGGAGAAGTCATAGACCTCTGTGAGCATGTTAGGCTTGGTCCACAAAAATAGCAGTGCCAGGACACAGATAGCAGCGGGAAGCGCTATTTTCAAATTGCTGAGCATCTTGTCGCGCATGCTGCAGCCCTGTGTCGAAGTCGCAGCGACTGTTGTGTCGGAAACAATGGAAAGATTGTCACCAAACATAGCGCCACCGACAATACTGCCAACGGTTAAGGCAAGATCGAGGTTGGCTTTTGCAGCAATCCCCAACGCAATAGGAATCACGGTGCTGATAGTCCCCATCGCCGACCCCATGGCGAAAGAAATCAAACAGGAAATCACGAAAATCCCAGGCAGCAGAGCGTAGCTTGGCAGAAGATAAAGACCCATATTGACTGTGTTGTCGATCGCACCCATGCTTTTGGTGACGACCGAAAAGGCCCCGGCAAGCATAAAAATCAGACACATCAAAATAACGTTTTCATCCCCAATACCCAGGGTAAAGGTGCGAACCTGTTCATTTACGTTGCGATAACCAATCAAGAGGGCGATCCCAAAACCAATCAAGGCACAACTTGCAGCAGGAAATTGGTAGAAAGCAAAGTCGGTGCCCTGGTAGGAAAACCAGATCCCCACCGACATATAGAGAATTAAAAATGTAATAAACGGAATGAGGCCGATAAATCCCCGAGATTTCTTGCTCATAAAGTCTCCCAAAGTCTAAACATAGAACTGAATCTTTAAAATTGCGTTAGGGAATGGTTAGAGAAAATAAATCGTATGCGCTAGCCGCGCATGGTCGAGCACAGGAGGCAAGGCTGTTTCAGGAAGTGTTTTTTTAAGAAAGAAATCAAGATCTTGTTCCATAGAAAATTTGAAAACAGGAATGGGCGAAACCTAGCTTTTTGCAAAGCGTCCGTCAAGTCTACTTTTCAAGGAGGCCGTAAAATGCTATTGAGGACTATCGAACTTTAAGGAAAGTTTTATGAAATTTCTTTGGTCTATCCTCACTCTATCGTCTTTTTTCCCCTCGGCTCTTTTGGGGGCAGAAAAAGCTCCGACGCAACAGAAACTTGTGGCTCTGACAGCGATTGTGCCCCACCCCTCGCTCGAACAAGCGAAAGCCGGTGTCCTCGCTCAGTTGGCGGCAGACGGCTTTGTAGTCGGCAAGAACTTGAAGATTATTGAAGAGAACGCCCAAGGCAGCATTGCTACCGCCAATTTAATCGCTAAGAAATTTGTGGGCATGAATCCGAGTCCAGATCTCATCATTGCGATTTCGACACCCTCCACGCAAGCCGTTAAAAATGCGGCAAAACATACAAATNNTCGGTGAGCGATCCGGTCGCTGCCGGTTTGGTCGAGAATTTGACCGCTGTCCAAACCCAAATCACCGGCGCCATCGATAGCCCGATGATTCATGAGATCCAAACACTTATCAAAGAACTCGTGCCGAAAGCCAAAGTCTTAGGTGCTGTTTATAATCCCGGTGAGGCGAATTCAACCAAGGCCCTTGCGGATTTGAAAGCCTCTCTCGACCCCTCCTTGAAATTGCTAGAGAGCGCTGTCAACTCCTCAAACCTCGTTGCCGATGGTCTGCGTTCGATTGTAAAAAAAGTGGATGCCCTCTATATTCCTTTGGACAATACAGTAGTTTCGGCTCTGCCAAAGTTTATTCAAATTGCCAATGCTCATAAGATCCCCACGTTTTCCAGTGATCCCCAGCATGTCACGCAGGGCGTTTTTGCAAGCTATGGTTACTCGCAATTTGCGGTCGGACAAACCGCCGGCGCGAAGGCCGCAAAAATTCTGAACGGTGCAAAAGTGAGCAGCCTCCCTATCAGCACACCTTTTGCTCTCGAAGCCTCCATTAACAAGCGAACAGCGAAACTCCTCAATATTGCGGTGCCTAGCCAGTTTAACAAAATTGCGGTCAAGATGATCGACTAGCTAGAGGTTCGGGCCAAATTCTAACAGTTTCTTCGGAGGAGCTAAGACTGCGATCCCTCACTACGTTCGGGATGACACTTTTCTCAGGACGCACTCTCTTCTTTTCGTCATCCCTCACTACGTTCGGGATGACACTTTCCTCAGGACGCACTCTCTTCTTTTCGTCATCCCGAACGTAGTGAGGGATCGCAGTCTTAGCTGTGCCGCATTACGAAAGGCGACCAAGACTGTAAAAATTCCCTTACAGCTTGTAGCATCTTCATCACTCTATGCTCCCCGTTCCCTCCTGCATGACTCTAAGTTCCTGGAATTTAGAGCTTCGTATCTTCGGAAAAACTTGGAACGGTTTCTGCATATTAACGGGACCATGTATTTTACTATATAAAAGGTTTCCGTTATGACTCCTAAAACTATCCTTAGTTTAGCTTTAATTTTAAAGCTTTCCGTATTTTCTACTGCGTTTGCAAATTCTACTGACACTACGCTGTCAACATCGGCTTTTGAAGCCAGTGACAATCTTCTCGAGCTCTGTCGTAGTTCTTTTAATGCTGGAAAAGACCACGCTTCCACGACTAGCGATTCCGAACCCACAAGCACGAAGTATAGCCTTGGCTACGAGGTCGATGAATCTTTTCGTGAAGCTGCTCGGGCTCAATTATCGAAAGATTCTTTCTCCTATGTAGCGCTAAAACTCGGCATTTATGGGGTCATGACAGCGCCTTTTATCTACTACTACTATAGGAAAAGTGTAAATACTGCCATAGCTGCTGCGAATGCCGAAGAAGCTGCTCAGCTTGCCGCTGCGGCAGCCGCTGAGGGCCATCCTCTCGTTCCTCAACCTTATGTCCGTGCTGCTATCAAGCACCAAGCCCACCTGCTCACAGCTCTCGCTTCGGTTTTTGGCATCGCCTTGAATCAATACACCATTTCTCAGTTTCTAGTACCGGATGTGCAAGGTATCTTTCAATGGCTAGGTCAGCAAGGGAAAGCAAGTTTTCAATCCTATTGGAACTTTGCGTTCGATAAGCTTGGGTGGAATTTTGTCAAATTCAATCTGCCGGCAAAACCAGAAGAAGATTGGAGCGCCGATGTTGAAATCATTGCAGCACGTCTTAAATTTGAAAGTATACGCGCTAGCTTGCCTAAGCAACATGCGGAGCAAGCGGAAGAGCTTTTAAACAAACTTGAAATGCTTTATCTCGTGAAAGCCGATGCTACAATTAATTTAGACTTTCAAAAATACAGTGGAGATAGTGATAAGAAAGTGGTCTCGAACTATTTTCAAACGATCGATAGCATCATCAATTTGCCAAACACTAAGAAGGAAATCAACGGGAACGAAGTCTTTTCGCAGGTTGAAAAAGTCCTCGAAACCTTTCCGGAGAATATTCGGACCCAGATGATGGAACTGAGTTCGAGAATCACCGTGAATTCAAAACTGAAAGGTAAGGGTAAGAACAAAATCCGGCAATTTCTATACCATCTCGGCGCCCCTGGTACCGGTAAGACTTATTTTGCGAAACGTTATGCGCAAGCTATGGGACTTCCGTTTGTCGAAGTTATGGCCACCGATCTTAAAGAAAAAATGAAAGATCAACCCCGTAGTTGGGACACACAAGCTTATCACGAGCCTTCGCTTTTTATCAAAGCCTTAACTCAGTTGCCTGAGGGGCAAAATTACAAGAATGCTATTATTTTTATTGACGAGATCGATAAAGCTTTTAGTGGAAGCAGTAATTCCTACAGTAGCGATGAGGAAATTTTTAGAAGCTTTCTTCTCAAACTCTTCGATCGCAATCAACAGTTCGTGCANNATGATGAATCGCATGGAGACGATCGATTTTGGACCTATGACCATAGATGCTCGAGTTAAAATTGCCTGTCGTGAATTAGGAACTAAAGTTGAGGACCTTCCAATCGGTGATAAAGAATTGGGCAATGTCATAGAAATGGCAAAGTTGGATTTGGATCAAAACGTTGGTATTCGTTCCCTATTGAACACCCTGGATAGTTATATTCAATATCTGAGTTCGCAATTTACAGGCTTTGCGAGTGGCAAAAATTTTGATATCGCAAAAGAGCTCGATGAACGTTCACGCAGTCTCTGGGNNATCTGGGATCCTTTTGTGGCTTTTGAAATGGTGAAGCGAAAATACTCGGCATTGGAAGCTTCGCTTTCTCCCCAAATAAAGAGCGCCCTTCTTAAGGAATTTCACTTTATAAAGTACCAATACTTGGGTGATCTGAGTGCTTCCAAGTCAGAAGAAACTAAAATCAAAGCTCAAGCTTATTTTAAGGGTTTAAGGGCTATTTTAAGCCTTCCACAGGCCGTAAAAAATCTAGCAACGGAAGAGGAGACAAGAGATGCAAAACTAGAGGAGCTCCTTGCGGATTATCCAGCTGATTTTCGAGATGTGGTCGGTGACGCAGCACGTGCTCATATTGCTGCCTCAAATGAAGAGGCCTCTGTTCGTAAGAATGTCGTCTTTATTCATGGCAAACCTGGCGCTGGTAAGACCTTTTTTGCTCGCAGCCTTGCTGAGACTCTAGATTTACCCGTTATCGAACTTTCTCTGGCCGGTATGAGTTTGAGGGATCTTATAGGAACGCCACCGTACGATGTTGGATTGCCTATCCGTACTCAGAAAAGCGACCAGGACATGAAGTATAGTCAATTCACAACAGCTCTACTGGGTAAAAATTTCAATGGTAGTCCGGTCAAGAATGCCATTATCTTTATCGATGAAGCCGATAAGTCCCTTAACTCTAAAGGCAATTCAGACACTTATGGCTTATATGAATTTCTCNNCTAAACGACCTCGGTGTGGAAGTTGATATTTCTCGTTACTTGATCATTCTTACCGGCAACAGCCTGCTGATGGATCCAACGCGTGATGGGGAAGCTGAGCAGCGCAAGATTTCTCCAATCAACGATCGTATGCAAGTTGTTGAGTTCAATGGCTTTGAATTGGCAGGCAAGCTAAAAGTCATCCGTCAGACTGTTGAAAAAATGGCAGCTCAAAAGAAAATCGAGCTTTCGTCAGAGCATTTTGCATTTATTGAAGAGATGGTGCACTTTGATCATGAAGAGCTCAAGAGCACCAGCTTGCGCGGTCTCTTGATGACCATAGAGGCCTATTTAGGACGCCTCAAACGGACCGAATCCGATTCTACACAGGCCTTTGACTATGACTATAAGAAGAAACTTCGGCAAGCCGTCAAGTAAGACGCAACGGCTGCTAGAACGTAGCTTGGATTAGTTGCATCTGTGCCCCATACCCATGCGTGCTTTGGTTGACCAAGATCTGGGTTTGGGGTACAGCCAATGCAAACTGACGTGTGCCATTGTCGTAGTTGATAAGTGCTGTCGAGTCGGTGATGGCAGCATCAAAAACGCCGACCAAGGCACCTACGATAAAGCCAACGCCGAGGCTAGCCCCCAGGGCTTCACCCTGGAAATTTTTCCCGATTAAGCTGACCGCCCCGTAACCGAGTCCGCCGATGAGAGAGCCATAGAGCGCATCGGTTAGGACGGTTTTCATCCATGGCAACGATTCGCGTGTGACCATAACGGTTTTTTCCGAAAACGCCGTTTGGCTTCCTAAAAGATGGATGAGCAAAAGTGCCGAAACAAAAGTTTTGCGAAAGTACAAGTTTCTAATCATGAGCATTCCTTAGTTAAATTCTCCAAAAAACGTCTTATCATACGTTACACACTGGCCTTTTCAAAGAGATCTTGAAGATAAGCTTAGAGGTTTATCAGCTTTTTTGCAGTAGTGTCGCCGTAAGAGTTCTATTATAGAAAGACGATCACTATGCAATGGAAGTTTTTCATCCTCGCTGCTTTGGCAGGATCGGTATTTGCAGATCCGGCCATTACGCCGGAGCACGTGCTTTCTCAAGAAGAAATTTCTGAAATCACGGGTACTCAGAACTATTTTCTTTACAAGTCACTCGATGACGGACGACCGGTGTGGATGCACACCCACCGGCATTATGGTCAGCACCTATTCAATCATCGCGATCACATCTTCACACTTGAAGATGTCTTGCATCATGTGCTTACCGATGCCTTTCCCATTCAGGAGAAAATTCAGGAACTCTACCGTGGGCGCTTGGGTATTCATGTTCAGTTGGGTAATATTTTGCCGCAACTGATTGTCGATTTTGGGCAAGGTCTCAGTCCCCATGGTATCAATCAAGCTCTGACCGGTCTCTACAGCTTCCTACTCCCTGCCAACTGGATGCAGCTAGTCAACAAAAAACGTGTTTACCGAACCACCCAGCTTATGTTGGCCAAAGTCACTTTAGACCAGCTCCTTTCGGCAAGAACCATTTTTTTGCAGCAGCATCAGCGTATTCAAGAATTTGAAATTCTAAACTATTACTTTATCCATCTCCAACTCCTAGCCGGCAAGTATCCCGAGCTCTCACGCAAAGTTCAGACCATACTTGGGAAGTTTGCTGCATTAGGGACGGACATGTCTATCAAACGCTCCGAGATACGTCTCGGTTTTGAAACCCTGGCTTTGGTGATGGCGCTGGCTAAGGTCGACCATCATGCTGGCACGGGGCATTTGAACATTGCTGATATTGAAGATTTTCCGGACCACGTCTTGGATCTCGAGCAACTCGAAGACGTCTACCAGCATAAAAGCGAATTCATCAAAGCCGTCATTCGCAATTCGCTTGAGCTGAAAATTTTCATGCAATTTTATAAGATCAGTCGCTTGAACATTGGCATCAGCGCCTTTGGCGCCATTAGCACTGTCGAGGACGCAAAAAAGACCGACAGCGATGTACGCTTTGCAATGCAATTTGGCTATGGCAATCTACCGATGATTATGATTGCGCGTTCCCTCGCTAAGACTGTGAGAATTGATGTTCAGAAACAATATGTCGATATGCTCAGTATCGCGCGTGAAAGTTTTGACTACCATCTCAATTCTATCGGCAATTATGCCGAAGCCAAGCGGGCTCTCGCGATGAATAGAGCAGCCTTTAAAACCAACGTGCAGTATCTCGTCGATTCCGGTGCTGAGCCAGATGCACTGTTTATGCTGGCTCTGGATCAGTTGATTCAGTCCGAGCTTAAATTGAATCAGGCCTTGCATCTGTCTTTGATTGCGCGTGCGTATATGGATCGGTTTTTGCTGAGAGAAAAAAGTGATGTCTTTAAACATCTGCCGAATAAGGGGGATATTTTAAAACAGTTTGCCAAAATAAAAGGTGAGAAATTAGACGAACTGAAACGAGAAGAAGAGATCTCTAAGGTCTTTGAAGGCGTCAGAAACACCCGCGAGCTTGATCGTCTGCTCAATCACAGCGTATCGGATCCCCTCTTGAGTACTTTGAGCGAAAAGGAACTGATTCAAGCTGTGCAAAATAGTATGGGCATACTTCTCTATTCCAAAGTAGGTTTTCGCAAACATCGGAGTTTTTATAAAATTCTCGACGCCTTTGTCGCCAAACACAAGATTCAGCTGACGCAGATGGAAGCTTACATCCTCCTCAAAAAACAAACGTCTTGGTGGCACCGAATGTTTAGTCGCGCCTATTTGGTCGACGAAAAAACTTTGTATTCACTAGACTTTGATCATTTCGGAGACAGGCCGGAGTAGCGCTAGGAGCGCTTGCTCTTTAAGCCAAAAGAAAGCAGAGCGCAGACGCCAATGATACCCAGTAGCAGCGTGAGTGCGTAGGTGTAGTCATCAACTGAGTAGACTCGCACGCCAAAGGCATCGACTGTACCCGCCCAGCGCTTATCCAGGCAAAAGCCAATAAACTGCTGCAGCACAGCGCCACCGAGCATATTTAGTGTGTTGACAACACCGATGGTTACCCCTGAGTTGCTAGCCTGGGTGTGTAACAAAGCTCCTGTAAAACAAATCATTTCGGCGCCGCAACAAATTCCAATCAGGATCAGCAGAAGCGTGAGTTCCATTGCTGGTATTTTGGGTCCCCAAAGAAGAAAGCCAAAGAGAAAGACGAGTATAAAGCTGCAAACTTGAATGGCTCGATTGAGAATACCATATCGTGAACAAAGCCAAGGTAAGACTAAGCTGCTTATGGCCAGTCCTACATACATCATCATGGCGAGCTGAGCAGCAGCAGATCGTGTCACTTGAAATTTTTCCACGATAAAAGCGGTGCCCCATAGATCGGCAAGGACCGATAACGGTGTGTACACGCCGATAGCAAGACAGGCATAGAGCATAATCTGACGATTACGAGTGACTTGGAAGACCTGATTGAAAATAGATGTCTGCGGACTATCGTTTTGAAGAGTCCTGCCCCCTTTCNNATGCCCAACAAGACCAGGCCTAAACCGGCAAGGGTATAAAAAGACGTTCGCCATCCCACTTGCTCAAGCAAGAAAACCAGAGGTTTCCCGGCAATAAGGGCGCCCAAAGTTCCGAGCGTTAGAGTTGCCCCCATAAAGAAGCCACGTTGTTGCGGGGGGAGAAAATCCACTGCGAACTTCAAGGCGCACATAAATGCAGCAGCAGATCCTAGTCCCACAAGGATCCGGCTGATTTGAGCGAGCCCAATGGAATGAGCCAGCCCCAAACCTAAAGCGCCGAGTATGCATAATAGAATCGAAACCATAACTGTTTTGCGAATGCCGACGCGGTCGACGATAAGCCCGAGCGGAATTTGAAAGAGAGAATACGCATAGAGACCGTAGGCGCCTAAGGTTGCAAACTGTTCGGCAGTCATGGCAAATTCGCGACGCAACTCGTGGACCATGACGCCTGGGGCTACTCGCAAAATGTATTGGTAGAGATAGAAGAGGGCTATTGCCAACCAGGCGCCATAGGCCTTCATTAGAAAATTTTTATGCGAAGACGTTGTTAGATCACTCATCCCGTTCTCCTTGTAAATATTAAGATAGTTTTGTCAGGGTCGTGGTTTGGTCGAGCGGAGAGGGGAAAAGATGAAAAGGATACCCCTCACCGCCGACTAGGGTAAGGGTATTGAGGGAGCAGAGAGAATTTTTGAAGCATTTTGTGCATAGCGTACATCTTAAATTATAATCGAGTCCCATCTATATTGAAATTCGGTGGCAAACGCAAGGCCCTTATGGCCTGGGGCCTTAGCGGAATCAGGATCTTTGCCTGAATTGAGGGACTTATAAAAGAGAGAGGCAGATCGCTTGCTTTCCTTGGTCCTATGGTCTAAGAGGTTGGCCTACTCGTAAATCTAATAGAAAGGTTTTGCTATGGCATACGTACGGATTTTTTTTCTAGGATTTGTCACAATTTTTTCTCTAGCCGTTTCCTCTACTCAGGGGCTCGGAGCGCAGGGGAGATGGGTCGACGATGATGGGTTTACACCCGCCCACTACCAGGTTCCACCTTTCGGAAGGCAGAATGATCTATGTGTCAAGGACAGTAAAGCTGTAGAAACGGTGGATCATGCGCTAGCAACTTTTGATTGGGTGAAATTTTCTCACCTACAAGTTCCTGCGGTCTAGCAAGTCTTGGCAAAGTTAGCGAGCTCTGCTAGATATCTTGCTTAACACTTCACCGAAAGGCTCCACATGAGTTACGAACTTGCAATGTTACAATTTTCTAAAATGTTAGGGAACTTATCGACCTTCCTGGATAAAGCTACAAAATATGCCGATGAAAAAAAATTCGAACCGGCTGTTCTTCTGCAAGCCTATCTAGCACCTGATCAATTTAATTTCACCCGCCAAGTTCAAATAGCCTGTGATC